>DUNZ01000204.1 GCA_012839085.1 Clostridiales bacterium | reverse complement strand
TTACAAAGAAGATGGAACGGAAGAACCAGTCAATGGTCATAGCGATCCACACTCCAAGCACTCCCATACCAACAAACTTCACCAGAACAAAACTAGTACCAATTCTCCATAACCACATAGATATCATGGAAACCCACATGGTAAATTTCACATCGTTGGCAGCCCGTAAGGCATTGGGTAGAGCAAAGGATAGTGGCCAGATAAAAGTGGCTAAAACACAATGGTATATCAACAAACCGCTTGCTATTCCAGCAGTTTCTTCACTTAAATTATATAATTTTAAGATTACCGGTATTAAACCAATAATAAGTGCATTAACAATAACCATAAATATATATGTTATCTTTAATAACTTTTTTGTGTAGTATTTAACAGCATCATAGTCGGCTGCACCAACGCATTGCCCAACCACTGTTATCAGTGCCAATCCTATGGCTGAGGCAGGTAAAACACCCACTCCACCGATATTGGAGGATACTGAATTGGCAGTAATTGAGGCTGTACCTAAACCAGCAATGATACCTTGTACTAAAATTTTTCCCACCTGAAACACACTATTTTCCAAACCATTGGGTATTCCTATTTTTAAAATTCTAGCAATCATAGTTGGTTTCAATTTAAAATCACGAAGCCTTTGTATGTGAATCGGATATTCCTTCTTCCGGATTAAAATTAACATAACAAGAGCAGCAAATATTCTTGAAATCAATGTAGCAATAGCAGCACCTGCCACTTCCATATTAAACCCATAAATTAAAATGGCATTTCCAGTAATATTTATTGCATTCATCAATAATGATGTCTTCATAGAAATCTTTGAATTACCCATGGAACGAAACAAAGCAGCGCAGGCATTATAAATTGCTAAAAATGGATAGGATAAGGCTGAATAAAAGAAATAGGTTTGTGAATATGCCATTACTTGAGGTTCCACATCACCAAACAATAAGCTTAATAAGGTATTTTTAAAAATCAAGGCAATAACCATGATCACAATGGATAAGAAAGCGGTAGACGCAATGAGCTGTTCACCTGCTATACAGGCATTTTTCTTTTCCTTATGGCCAAGATATTGGGCAGATACCACAGCTCCACCAGTAGCTAAAGCGGCAAATAGCCCGATTAGTAGGAAGTTAATACTATCTACTAAGGAAACACCGGATACAGCTGCCTCCCCTACACTGGCCACCATGATACCATCTGCCATACCAACGGTAACTGCCAATATCTGTTCAATAATCAGTGGAATAATTAATTTTATTAGTTCTTTTCTAGTAAACATATGATCCGCCTCTATGTATAATATTTTTCTAATTAAAACGGGGGGAATACCTTTTTGAATCGAAAGGCTCCCCCGTATACTTGACTTAAAGTATACTATGGTAATCAATTACCATTCTTGAAAATATTATCTGGATTAGAAGATTAGATAAAATTTTAAGGTATTATTTCTCATTGTTCCTCTTCTTATCCATCTTAAATTTTTCAGCATTTCATATAGTGTATCATAGTAACTGTTTTTGGGCAATGTGATTTTTATCCTTTTATTCACTCTTGTCAATAGCAGAATATGTCAGTTGTCATTATGCAAATGTCATTTTATCTCTTCCATATGAAACTCAGGATTTCCTTATATAAGAAAAATACCTTCCCATAAATCGCAATTTACCAACTTTGGAAGCATATATATAAAGCCTTTGAATAATAGATTTTAAAAAAATCCCCCTAAACGTATAATGTTAGGAGGATTATTTTTACCATTTTACTTTTTCTTAGTTCCGATAGTTACATGATTTGGAGTTGCTCGATAACTACTTTTATTAACTAAGGTTCTACTTACCTCTACCCCATTTTCATAAACAATCTTATATAATTCGGCTCTATAACCTTTCTTAGCTTTCTGTGTAATCTTTTTATAAGATGTTGGTTTTGTTGGATCTTTTGTTATTATATCCGCTGGAGGATCAATTTCTGCTACAACCTTTTCTTCAAAGACAATTTTTCTGTTAGCAACATCTCTTTTCTCTTGCCCCCAGATACGAATGGTTAGTTTTCGATCTTTGGTAAAGGCTTCAATTAATATGGGTAAATCGGTATTATTTCTAAACTTAAAGTCC
>DUNZ01000203.1 GCA_012839085.1 Clostridiales bacterium | reverse complement strand
TGATTTACTGTTCTGGGGAATGGAATTACATCTCGGATATTACTCATACCAGTGAGATACATGACACAACGCTCAAATCCGAGACCAAAACCTGCATGTCTAGCAGTACCATATTTTCTAAGATCAAGATAAAATTCATAATCTTCTCTCTTAAATTCCATTTCTTCCATTCTCTTTAATAGCTTATCATAATCATCTTCTCTTTGGCTACCACCGATAATTTCCCCTATTCCAGGTACTAGAAGATCCATAGCAGCAACCGTCTTGCCATCTTCATTTAATTTCATGTAGAAGGCTTTAATATCCTTAGGATAATCTGTTACAAATACAGGTTTTTTAAACACCTGTTCTGTCAGATAGCGCTCATGCTCTGTCTGCAAGTCACATCCCCAGTACACTTTATAATCAAAATTATCATTATTCTTTTCTAAAATTTCAATTGCTTCCGTGTAGGTTACATGTCCAAACTCAGAATTTACAACATTTTCAAGACGTTCTAAAAGTCCTTTATCAATAAATTGATTAAAGAATTGCATTTCTAAGGGTGCATGTTCCAAAACATAGCGGATAATGTATTTAAGCATAGCCTCAGCTAAAATCATATCATCCTTTAAGTCTGCAAATGCAATCTCTGGCTCAATCATCCAAAACTCTGCAGCATGTCTGGTTGTATTCGAGTTTTCAGCACGAAAAGTAGGTCCAAAGGTGTAGATGTTTTTAAAAGCCATAGCATAGGCCTCACCATTTAATTGACCACTTACAGTAAGATTGGTCTCCTTGCCGAAGAAATCCTGGGAACAATCCACTTTTCCATCTTTGGTCATTGGAATGTTTTCCAAATCTAAAGTGGTAACACGGAACATCTCTCCAGCACCTTCACAGTCGCTGCCCGTAATAATTGGTGTATGAACATATACGAAATCTCGTTCTTGAAAAAATTTATGAATAGCATAAGCAATTAGGGACCGAACACGAAATACTGCTTGAAATGTATTGGTTCTAGGTCTTAGATGCGTTATGGTTCTTAAATATTCTAAGGTGTGTCTCTTTTTCTGTAGGGGATATTCTGGTGTGGATGCCCCTTCAACGATCACCTCTTCTGCCTGAATCTCGAAGGGTTGCTTTGCTTGGGGTGTTGCTACTAATTCACCCTTAACAATAATAGCGGATCCTACATTTAATTTGGACAACAAAGAAAAATTCTCTAATTTATCATGATAAACAACTTGAAGGGGCTCAAAATAGGTGCCATCATTCAAAGTAATAAACCCAAAGGTTTTAGAATCTCTGACACTTCTCACCCATCCACCGACCTGAACTTTTGTTCCAATGTATTGGTCTTGTTTGCGATATAGTTCTCTAATATCTACTAATTCCATATAATAACTCCTTTACCCATATTTGTTCAAAGCAATAAACACGGTTATTTGTAATTCTTTATATTATAGCACAAGATCATGATATTACAATAGCCTGTTTTTTTAGGATTCTAGAACTTTCTAGAGAAGTCAAGCTTTTGTGACACAGTCAATAAATATGCCTTCTGATCCTGCCATTGACTTTTATCCCTAGAACTTGTCTAAAGATTTTAAAATTTCTTCTATACTATTATTCTTGGTAGTCAGATAATTTACGGGCTCATTGATATTACCCAAGCTATGGGCATCCGAATTTATAATCAGATTACATTGCTTTAGATAAGGATTTTGAAGTAGATATCGGTCATATCTATCCTTACTTGTAAACTCTACGCAATGGAAATCTACCTCAGGAGGAATGAAGCCTAGGTTCGAGAAAAGACTGTTTGAACTTTTATCCATATGAGCCGGGATGTAAATTCCATGAAACTGCTGCATTAGATCTCCAATTTCATCAAAGGATATCTCTGTTGCATTAATCAATAAATAAGGCTCTGTTCCGATAATATGATCATTCTCATCATAGATTTCTTGTTTTCCAAATATACTCTCGTTATTAGGAATTTTAATCAATTTTGAGCTTACATATTCATCAAAGCACAGAGCATCAGAAAGATTTTTGAATAAACATAGTACATGAACTTCCTCTTTGGTGCACAACTCCATTCCTGGAATGGCTATGATTTGATACTTCCTAGCATATTCCAGGACGGCTGGACAGTTTTTACATGAATTATGATCTGTTACAGCAATCACATTCAGGCCCTTAAGGAAAGCCATGGCTACAATGTTGGCAGGAGTCATATCATCATCCCCACAGGGAGATAAGCAGGAATGGATATGTAAGTCATAGAATAACTTAGGCATGGAGATACCTATAAACAGTCAAAGCAGCATCAAAAATCGGCATCTGAGTTTGCAATACTGTGATCTTTTGCTCCTTTGCCTTTTCCAGGGCGTTTTCATCCAATGTGGAGCCTTGCGCCAGGATGATACATGCTGCATCTGCTAAGCTGGCTACCGCAAGAGTATTTACATTACCCATCACAGTCACCCAGGCAGAACCAGCAGGCATATTGCCCATAGCTAAACTTAACAAATCACAACAATAGGGACCTGTGATTTCTCGATTTAGACCCTCTCCCTGATTAAGTACTTTAAAATTTCCTGCATCGATTAAATCCTGAACCCTCATCTTTATTCCTTCTTTCTATCCAATTTTGACAATTCATTGGAAAGCCTATGTATATAATCACGGAGGATATAGATACAATCTTGTTCTTGGGCTACACCCCTAACGATATCTTCCGCTAAGGCTTTACAAGTAGGTGCCCCACAGGAACCACAGTCTAAGCCAGGAAATTTTTCACAAAGCTCAACCACTCGTGTCATATTGGCGATTCCTTCCCTCATATCTTTCCCCAGATTAAATACCGGCTCATATTTTACATCATCGGTCCAATAGCCTTCCACCTTGTTATCTTGATTTCCATCTAAATGAGTACGAGCAACTGGTAGATATTTTCTCAGTCTTTTTAACTTAACCTTAGCCACATATGGGTTTTCAACCGTCAATACCCCTCCAACACAACCGCCGGAACAGGCATTCAATTCAATAAACTCCAATTGATCAAATTTTTGGTCTTCCAAATCCTCCAGTACTCGGATTACATTCTCAATTCCATCGGCAGCCAGGTAATTATCCGTAAGAAGACTACCTGCTTCACCCCCAGCACTACCCCAACCAATACCAATTCTACCGGATATCCCCAGTTCTTCTATATCATTGACACTTTTTTTCATCAATGGAAGTAACATTGGATATACTTCCTTCATAGCCAATACAGCATCAATTTCACTGTGTCCAATACCAATGGGGGCTTTTACTGCTGTAACCTTTGCTGGGCAAGGAGATATGAAAACCACTCCGATTTTTTCAGAAGGAAGTCCTGTTTTATCCATAGCTTTTTTCCTTGCAGTGGAAGCCGCCAAATCTACCGGAGCACAAATCGGAAGCAAATGATCAATCAGGTTGGGAAATCGTACCTGTATTAATCGTACCACCGTTGGACATGCGGTACTAATGATAGGCCATTTTCCCCTATGATTAGCTACATAAGCTCTGGTCATTTCTGAAACCAGCTCCGCAGCTCCACTTACTTCATATACATCATCAAAGCCCATCTTTTTCAAGGCAGTAAGAACAATATTAACATCTTCCAGATTGTTAAATTGTCCATAAAGGGAAGGAGGTGGTAAAGCCACCCTATATTCAAATTTATTTAGTACATCAGGAGAATCATAACTGGCCTTCTTGGCATGGTGGGGACAAATACGAATGCATTCCCCACAATCAATGCAAAACTCCTTAGTGATTACTGCCTTGCCATTTCTAACTCTTATGGCCTGCGTGGGACAACGTTTGATACAGTTAATACATCCCTTACACAAATCTTCTTCTAAATGTACTGAAGTAAAAAATTCTCCCATAATCCCACTCCTACATCTTGCTAGCTCAATCCCATCTCATTATTCAGGTATAAATCAGTAAGCTTCCTATCAGATTGATTGAGAAACTATATTATTTTAACCTTCATAGTAACTGTGGTACCAATACCAACCTGACTTTCAACAGACATTTCATCGGTATATTTTTTCATATTGGGAAGTCCCATACCAGCTCCAAAACCTAAATTTCTTATATTATCTGGAGCGGTAGAATATCCAGCTGTCATAGCCAATTCAATATCTTCGATTCCTGGCCCTTGATCCTTCAAAATCATTTCGATTTCTTCTGGTGAAATAATAACTTCTATGGTACCTCCAGACGCATGGATTACCATATTAATTTCACCTTCATACATGGCAATTGCCACTTTTCGTACAATATCAGGACGAACCCCCATCATCTTTAATTTACTTTTCACATTGCTAGAGGCTTCCCCTGCCCTGGTAAAGTCATTTCCAGGTATCTTATAAAATAAGGTGATTTTATCCTCTGTATCCTTCATCGATATGGGGCACCTCCCCGCAATCCTTTTTCATAAAGCATTCCACAGGCGGAAAACATGCGGTGGCCTGTGGAAAGAAGGGCAATCTCTTTTTGCTTAGCCATCTCAATCATTGCCCCATCGGGCATCTTCCCCCGGACAAAGACGATACAAACAATATCCATCATTTCTGCGGTTCGAATCACCTGTAAGTTACATAGACCCGTTAATAGAACCGATTGATCTTTCATAAATGCCAAAACATCACTCATCATATCCGAACCACAGGCCGTATGAACCTCTCTAGACATCCATTCCTCACCTACGATGAGTTTTGCACCCAAAGTTTCTTTAATATCCCCAATTGTCATAAATACTTCCTCTCTTATTTAAATCTTAATTTAATCTTTTATAAAGCAAATCATTTTATAACTTTTTTTATCTATTTTACTGATATGATTTTTTTAATATGATTTCAGCTGGCCAACTGTCCAGCCATTCTTCTTTCAGCTTCCTAGATCTTTCTTAATAAAAATTATCATATAAAAATTTTTATGTCCTTATAATAAGTATAATAAGTGCTTATATCTTGACTTAATCATAGAAGACTTCAAAGGAACTACCATGTTCCTTTCTTGCCATAATTAGAGCAGTATTTGCATTGGCCTTCAGAGTATTAAAATCCATTTGAGAACCTTTATGAAAGGCGATGCCAATACTCATGGACAGAGCATTTTTTGAATGTTTATAACCATACAAGTCATCTATCTTGGAACATAGATAATCAGCGATTCCATACACAATCTTAGGGGAAGGAATATCTGTGATGTATACCATAAATTCACTCATGCTCACTCTTCCTATAATATCCGTTGTTCGAATGACCGTTTTAATCAAATTTGCTATTTGGGTAAGTACACTCTCCCCCGTATGCTCCGCCATTATTTCATTCATCCCTTTAAAATTTCTTATTTCAAAAAACATTAGGGAAGATAAGGCATCCAACTTTTGTTTATCCATAGCATCCTTAATGGCTATCATAACACTTTCTTTGTTATAGACTCCTGTCAATGTGTCTTTTTTCAATTTCATCAAAGCTTTCTCATTCAGAGAACCCATTCTTCCTTTTGTATCTAGTTTACCTACTACCTTACTTGGATTCTTGTTTTCATCGAATATCATGGAAGCATAGCAGGTATAAGGAATATATCCACCTTCCTTGGCATTTAATTGAACTTCAAAGCGCACTTGCTTTTTACCTGTCATCATGGTATCAAATATTTTAATCACAGCGGGTAACTCTTCTGGATGGACTATTTTGTTTTTTTCAAGTTTCTTTCGGAAGTTTTTTATCTTAGATTCCTTTCCAAACATCTCGTAAAATAAATCATTAAATATAAGAGAATCTGTAGCTATTTCATATTCAAAATATAAATCCTTTGATAATTCTGATATAACTCGATAGTATTCCACCATTTGCTCTAGACGTTTGTAATCCATCATATGATCCGAAACATCCATGGCAATACAGGAATATACCGGATATGCTTTATTACCAGAAGTATATTCCTCCATAGTTTTATTTCCAGATATCATCACCCATTTAAAATGCCCATCATCCTGCAATATTCTAAAATTAATTCGAAACATCCCATCTTCTCGCTGCCGTTGTTGTGCCAGTTGTTGAGTTACATAGATAATATCAGCTGAATATACAACCCTCAATAATGCTAGCGGGAATTTAAGATTTGATTTACTACGTATATTTTGAATTAACGAACAAAATGTATCGGTTCCATGGAGAACTGTAAGTAGGTCGTCCAAGACGATTAAAGCCACTCCCCCTGGAACATTTTTCAAGTTTTCCTCGAGATGATTATTCAAATTCATCCTCTTTTCACCTTTCCTTTCTATAAGCAGTCTTTGAGTGATTCTTTATTTAATTATATATAAATCAAAACTTCACAGAAAACAGTAAAATAATTCTGTAAATACCTAATATTTAGCACATTTTTTTTAATAATTTAATTATA
>DUNZ01000033.1 GCA_012839085.1 Clostridiales bacterium | reverse complement strand
TGAAAGCAAGTATAGAGTGCCGAATTATATTGCCAAAAAACAATCTGGAAGTAATGTAAGCCCAACAACACTCAATCAACCAGATCAAAATAATTCCTCAACGGTTCCTGGTACTCCTACAACTCCTAGGCAAAATGGTATGACAACCCCAACTACCCCTATGACTCCGGGGCAGAACGGTATGACGACTCCACGTACTCCCATGACTCCGGGACGAGGTGGCATGACTACTCCTTCTACCCCTATGACTCCGGGGCAGAACAGCATGACGACTCCACGTACTCCCATGACTCCGGGACGAAATGGCATGACTACTCCACGCACTCCTATGACTCCGGGTTCTGATGACATGCCTAGAAATGGGATGCCTATGAACGGGATGCCCATGAACGGAATGCCCATGAATGGAATGCCTATGAATGGAATGCCTATGAACGGAATGCCCATGAATGGGATGCCCATGAATGGAATGCCTATGAATGGAATGCCCATGAATGGGATGCCTATGAATGGGATGCCCATGAATGATAATCCATATAACGTACCTATGGGAATTCCACTTCTTCCTCTTTATGGCTATGATAATAGCGAGGATCTTGACAAAGACATTGAATATATGAGACATCTTTATCCAAATACAGCAAAACTAATTCAAAGAGCTGTAGAAGATGAATGCGATAAGTTGGAATATGACGGTAGTGTTATGTTTGATGAATATCCTGACAAAACATCCTTAGATCGAATCATTGATCGTATTTATGAAAAAATGAAAGATATGGATGAGGATGATATGCAAATAGAAACTAAAAGTTTCAATCCCTCAAGGCGACGTCGGAATTTTTTACGTGATCTTATTACAATTGTACTACTCAATGAAATATTCAATCGTAGAAGGCGCTATCGTAGTAGAAGACGGTGGTTCTGATCGATTCTATATAAGTAATAAGGCCCCCTACAAACAAAGTAAGGCTGTTGACGTTATCAAATTCTAATCAATTTGATACACAACAACAGCCTTTTTTCTCTAACCTCTTTACCAACTATTATTTAATAGTGGTGTTGCCAAATACACTTTTGTCTTATCGGTAAGTTCATTATAAGTGATAGCAATTTGAATATTCATCTTACTATTTGAGGCTTCTACATATTCGCCTATCATTCCAGTGTATGCGTAAACTGTATACAAATCACCTTCATCATACTCTACAGCAACTTCTCCTTGCAACTCATTTACCAACATGGTAACAATTTCATTCTTTTCTTGCATGGATAAGGCACCATCATAGTTTCCTTCAAATTGAAGAGTGGATTGACTTTCTACAACACCTATCTTATCCAGTGTCTTCTCTATCAGATCCTGATATTTATCAATACTTGCTATACTTTTAAATATGGTCAAACGGACAATAATATAATGTTTTATTTTGATTGCATCATTCTCCACTACTTCCCTACTAATCACTTTTATTTCAGAGGTAGCTTGTTTGGCCAACTTGCAAAAGGAGTATTCACTAATCATCCCGTCAGACCAAGTTTGAATTTCACCATCTATGGTAAGTCCTATGGCATCTGCAATTTGATAAATAATATCCTTTTTTTCCTCTTCACTTAATAGTTCATCTTTATATTGTGCTATAACTTCCAGACTACTTTGCATTTCTTTTGATTTTGTTTTTATAAATGCCTCTGTAATCTGAAAGTCTTCATGGAATACTCGGTTCACAATGATTTGGGTAATGACAGCTACCCAAAGTACTGCCACCATATATAAAGTAAACTGTATCTTCTTATGAGAAAATATTCTTTTTAATATATAGGAAACATTTTCCTTCTTATCATTGTTGATCACATAAATCAACCTCCATTATGAGATTCCATTGTTCAACTATAAGTTTTACCTAAATAATATTATTTATACCATTGCTACAATAAAAGAGTAAAATCATTGGAGGCTAATCAAACAAAAAATAAAACCGCTATCACAGCCTATTTAATAAACAGCTTTGCACGCTATGATAACGGTTTAAGAAAAACTTATTCTTCTTCTAACATCTCAATTCTGCGGATATGTCTTTCATCTTGAGAAAAATCTGTATTTAAAAAGGTATCTACAATTTTAATTGCATGACCCACTCCAATTACTCTAGCTCCCATGGCTAAAACATTGGCATTGTTATGAAGTCTTGTTGCTTCCGCACTGAAACAATCGTGGCATAAGGCAGCTCGAATTCCTTTCATTTTATTTGCAGCAATGGATATACCAATTCCTGTTCCACAAATAAGAATTCCTAAATCGCATTCCTTTTTCTGAATGGATCTACCTACCGCCTTAGCAAAATTAGGATAATCACTAGAAGTTACCTCACCACAACCAAAATCTTGATATTCAATTCCTTTCCCTTCTAGATATTCAATAATTGCTTTCTTTAATGCATAGCCCGTATGATCATTACCAATCGCTATCTTCATATCATTTCCTCCATTAGTCTTCTTCATTTAATTTATAAACTGTCTTTTTAACTAATCTCGCCAGTTCAATATAGCATTCTTCATAATCAAGCAGTGTTCCTCCATAAGGATCGACTACATCACCGATTTCTCCGGCAAACTCTTTGATGGTATACACTTGTGAAGCATTTGAATATAGATTTAAAACCTTATTCTTTTGTGCTGCCGTCATGGTCAAGACTAGGGTATCTTCTTCAATATCTGCATTTTTAAGCCCTTTTGAAACATGACCAAAGGATTCTAAATCATGTTTATTAAGAACAATTTCTGCCTTGGGATTTATGGGTTCACTAAATAAAACCACTAACCCCCTAGAAATAACCTTTATATCACCAATCTGATCTAGATTTTTATAGATTACTTCCGCCATAGGACTTCTGCAAGTATTTCCTGTGCATACAAAAATAAGTTTTTTATATCTTCCCATGGTGTCCCTCCCTCTATAAACTTAAGATAATTTCACTATCTGGTATCCTGCTGCTTTTAATAAGCGATTCATAATGGCTTGTCCTAAAGGATTATCCGTAAAACTTTCCGAATAGATATACTCTGTTTTTAACTCATCAAATTCCCGTAGTATCTGATACAAACCAGCCGCTATGGAAGCCTCATCTTTTCTAGAACCTATGGTCTTAATGATCCCAAACCGATACAATGCTTTCGTTTCATCCGTTGCAATTACCCCTACCGTATGACCCTTTCTACATTTTTCTTCGGCATTTTTATTGATCTCATTGATAACGTTATCCATGGCACCTTCGTAAATGGTTAGGTTCCCCTCCGGTGCATAATGTCTATACTTCATACCCGGTGCTTTCGGTTTCACGTCACTGAAAGGTTTCGTTGCTAAAACAGCTGGATCATATACTAGATGATCAACAACCCGCTCCAGCATCTCACTGGTTATACAACCTGGTCTAAGAATCATTGGTAAATCTCCGGTCAAATCAATTATGGTAGATTCTAGACCCAAGGTAGCCTTACCTCCATCGATAATCATATCGATTTTTCCATCCAAATCCCGAACTACATGTTCCGCCTGTGTAGGACTAGGCTTTCCTGATTTATTAGCACTAGGTGCTGCTACATAAACACCGGAATATGCGATCAACTCTCTGGCTATGGGATTGGCTGGTAATCGTATGGCCACGGTATCCAATCCTCCCGTCGTCTCCTTGGGAACTATGTCTTTTTTCTTCAAGATCATAGTCAATGGACCTGGCCAGAAAACATCTGCAAGTTGATATGCCATATCCGGAATATCTTTGGCCAAATTTTTAATATCATTTTTATCAGATATATGAATAATTAGAGGATTATCCGAAGGTCTTCCTTTTGCCTCATATATTTTTTTAGATGCATCTTTATCAAGGGCATTGGCTCCTAAACCATATACCGTCTCCGTCGGAAAAGCAACCAGGCCTCCCTTCCGTAATAATGTGGCTGCCTGGTCTAATTCCTCCAATGTAAAATTATCAATATCAATCTTTTTTAAAATTGTTTTCATTATAAAATGACATACTCCTTAGTAGTGAAGATTTAAGCTAACCAGATGGCCCCACCCGACTTTGAGGTTGAAGCTTTTTCTTTAATAAACTAAAGATGATTATACCACATAACTAGTTAAATTCCATACTTATATCTATATTCTGTATTCTATACTCCAAATTATATCAAGATTCTAATTCATTAATATAGCTCATAATACCTAAATGAATCCCCCAAGCCAACTTTTCCTGGTACTCTTCATCAAGGAGAAGGGCTGCTTCCTTATGGTTTGACATATAGCCACATTCTACAATCACCAAAGGACACTCTGTTTTTCTTAGCATAAAGTAGTTGTCATTGGATTTTGCTTTCCGGTGATTTCCATCCTTAAGTGTTTCTTTAAGCTGTTCTTGTATGATTTCAGCCAACTTCTTTCCTTCTGTAGATTGGGCATGATAAAATACCTGGGCACCTTTCACATACTCTTCCTGGAAGCTGTTTTGATGGATACTAACAGCTAAATTCGCCTTACAGGAATGGATGATTTCTACCCGTTTGCGAAGATCGGCATTCTTTTTATTGGAATCACTTTCTGAATAAAGCCCCACATCCTCTGTCCGGGTCATAACAACCGTAATATCATTTTGCTCTAATAGATCCTTTAATTTAAGCGCTATGCTAAGATTTACATCTTTTTCAAGAGCTCCATTGACCCCTACTTTTCCGGGATCCCTTCCACCATGGCCTGGATCAATCACTATAATAATTTCTTTTTTTTCCTTCTCCTCGAAACCATCACGGAAGAAACTTTTCATTACCCTCACCGTTTCTTCCACCTTTAAGGTACTAGCTAATAAAATTAATATTAAGAAGATGATGCAGAAGTACTTTTTTTTCATACTAGCTTCCTAAATGACATACTCCATACATCTTATGTTTTATTAATCCTTCCTATTCGTGACTACTTACTTTAATCTTATACTATTTAATCAAACTATACTTGTCCTACTATACTGTCCTAACTTATCTAACTTAATTAAATCCAACTTCCTCTATTTGATCTAACTCTATAACTAGTATATTTAATTTAGGTAACGAATAACCACATTCCAGATACTCTCTTTTTCAAGACCCAGTTTCCAGGCACCAATTCCTGCTACATCTGCATCATAGATTACCTTAAGTTTTTCTTCTATGGATCTATCTTCCTCCTGCCACATCTTATAGATAGCACCATCTTTTTCATACTCACCGTAATAACAACCATAGGTATCATTCCACTCAATCGTAGCATTATTAGCTTCTAAAGTATTTGCTGCTGGTGTCATTGCAAGGCTTTCTGCTGATACATCTCCATCTGGGGTCTCCTTCCACAGTCTAGTATAAAAGGGAATTGCTATGATTGTTTTCTCTTTGGGTACCACGGTAAGAATATTGTTGACAGCATCCTTAACAAATCCAAGAGAAGATACCGGTCCAGCTATTTCAGAACCCCCATGATGCTCATCATAGGCCATTACTATGATATAATCGGCAACTACCCCTAACTCTTCTCTTCCATAATGCCTGGTATAGGGAGAAGGAACATAGGTATCTATGGACAGCACAATTCCATTATTTCTACACTTTACAGAAAGTTCTCTAATAAATTGTACATAATGTTTCCCTGCTTCTGAGGATATCTTTTCAAAATCAATATTAATGCCATTCAATTGATACTCCAATGCTGCCTCTACCAAAGCATTGGATAAGGTCTCTCTTCTTGATGTATGAGATAACAACTCCAGCATACTTACCTCTGGATTGAAATCATCAATCAAAGCCCATACCTCAAGTCCTAAGGATTTTGCTTTCTCTACATATTCCTTGCTTGCAATAGATGAAAATGTACCAGATACATCATTGATACTAAACCATGTTGGGGATACTACTGTTACGCCTTTGGTAGCCTTAATCAATTCTTCAAGATTTGCATTAGCATCCTTATTAAACACTTGATGGAAAACAAGATTAATTTTTCCAGGCCTTGTTTGAGTCACATATTCTGGAGCAACATAATCACTTTCTATGGTTTTATAAAAGGATTTTTTTATATGCTTATTTCTAACATAACCAATAATTCCATCCGCCGTCATAACCTTAGAGAAACCATTCCTTGGTGCCTCATCCATTTCCACATAGGCTAGATTGGTGCCTTGTGCTAATTCAACTAAAATTGGACTCTTGATATCTGCTTCCTCTCTAAGTTGTGTCGCTTTTTTCACTTCGGTGTATAAAAAGTCTCCCCATTTATACTGAATTACTACTCGATTCGGTTCCTTATAATACTGATAGTTTAAATCCGAATATTTTTTTACAAAATCCAAAGCGATATAAACATTTTTTGCAAAAACCTCAACAATGGGATAATCAGAGGATACTTTAGTCTTAATCATACTTTTCGTTACGGTATAATCTGTTTCCCCTGCCTGAGCTTGTATAATTTCATTGGGAGTGGTATAGGTTAAGATGTTTTCATTATCATCCCAATAAAACCGGTGATTAAATTTATCAATAATGGTCTCGTAATCTAAATAGACTTTCCCGTCCAGAACCAGACCCTTCTTTTCATATATTTCATCCTGTAAAATTACCAAGACATCTTCATTCTCAATTGGATAATAATCAGTCAAAAGCAATACCTCGTTACTAGGTGTCACATATCTTTTGATTAACAGCCCTGCCACTAATATAATAAGCAAAATTACAGCTGACGAGCCGATCACTGCAACTTTTGTCTTTTTATCCATACCTACACTCCTCCTAGAATTTATATCCTTAAGCAATCCGTCTTTCTATAGTATTAAAATAATTATAGCACCTATTCTTTCTACCGTCATTACTAAATTTCGACTTTTTCTTCAATATAAGTCTGGATTTACACATATAACATTGGTTAAGAAAAGTAACATCTTCTTTATTATGGAGTGAAAAAGAAGAACGCTATAAGACTAAGGGGTAAATGCCTAACCCTTTTCTCATAGCGTCTTCCATCCATCTATGATAAATATACATTGGCTATGTTTCCATTCATATCTACTTTTCAGATATAAATATTGTTTGATAGGAAAAATAAGCTGTTCCATGTAATCTCTTGTCCAGTAAAAAGATTGAGGGTTTTTAAGTCCTGGACCTTACTATCCGAATTTCTTAATCATACACAATTAAACAAAAACCAAAGAGGTGCTTAAATAGGATAAGAAGGTCTTTGTGATATGTTATACTTATCCCTTTTTCAAAACTATTTCATTATATTGTGTGATTTAAATTCTATATAATAGTATTGAATACATTTTGTTAAAAAAGAATTTTATTAAAAAGTAGACTTGTTTCTTTGGAAACATAAGTAGGATCCTGCTCAAAGGGCACGGAATATACTTTCTTGGAGACTTCTTTCCTTAGGCTACGAATCAATTGAGGGTGAGCATAAGGAACCAAAAAATTCCATCTATCATTCCCCCATAAATCCTGAACCGAATGAATAAAGTCCACCAACCTTTCTTTACACCAGGGCGCCTGACCTCCTACTACTATTTTTGTACCGCTTCTTAGAAATTCTTCCTGGTTACCTCTCCAGTCCGTTCCAAAATCCATAATAATACTTTCATAATCTCCACTGCTTATTTCAAGGATTCTTTGTTTGTTTACATTCTTATAACAGGTTATATTATGAAAAGAAAAGGATAATTCATCAATCTTTCTCCAATGATATGCTGTTTCGATTAGGTCCATATGGTTATGATTATTGCACTCTAAAAAAGCGGTTTTTAAGCCCATCCGCTCCCCCAAATAAAAGGAAAGCAGCATACCAATATGGGTTACCCCAGCCCCAGGATGACTACCAAGGATACCGATCGTCTGCCGGGGAAGACTTCTCTTTTTCTCAATGTTTGTAATCAAAATAGGTTTTCTTTTCATTTGCTTAATCCTTTTAATAATAAAACCATTTGCTCTAAATCATGAAATAATTCATATCCATTATGATCGAAATTTTTAGAAAAGGGATCTGGCCTATAAGGAATTCTATAACAGATTCTATTCTTCATGTTTTTGATAACCCTGTGAAATTGTCTACCATCCACATAATTAAACAAATAAATAATATCTTTATATTCTGTAACCACGTTTAAAATCTGATGCGTGAGCTCTAGCTCCCAATCCTTAGAACCAAGGATTAGAATTTTAAGATCCGCATTTAAGAATTCCTTAAATACATCTTTCCTTAGACATCCATAATCTTCGACTAAAATCTGATGATTCAATGAATCATAGAGATCTGTTTGACTGCCCTCAAGCATAGGTATCCCTTCCATTGAAAATATCTCTTCTTTACGAAATGACTGATCAAAACATTTTTTTACAGAGTAAATAGCTTGACTATTATTTTTCTCTATATAAATACAAGGCCATTTTTTCTGAAGTAAATATTGACATAAGGAGAAAGAAAAATGGGTAACTCCTATTCTAGCTTGGCTACCTGCTATTGCAATTCGAAACCTTATAACCGAATCCCTTTTAAGATGAAGCTTATTTTTTCGTAATAATGCCGATAATTTCTTTGATAATATTGATACAGAAGCGTATCTTTGTGATGGATTAAATTTTAAGCAATGATTAATAATTAACTTTAAACCTTTGGAACAATTACGGAAAGAGTCAATATTATCTATTCCATGGATCCCTTTTGTTGGTGTCAATCCGGTAACCATATAGTAGATTAGCATACCGATCCCATAGACATCGCTGCGTTCATCAATCTTATTTTTATGATACAGTTCAGGTGCAGCATATCCTTTCGTACCATAGAGATGTTGACTATCCACTTGCTCATCTGCATAGATAGCGCTACCAAAATCAATTAATTTTAATTGATTCTCGTATATAATGATATTCTCAGGTTTTAAATCAAGATATAGAACGGGTTTGGGAATAGAATGTAAATATTGGATTAGATCACATAACTGAAGTGCTAAATGAATTATGATATCTTCATTTAAGGTTCCCATTTTTTTAACAAATACATTAAGGGTATCCCCTTCTACATATTGTTCGACAATATAGGAACATTCCTCGTCTTCTTCAATATCATAAATTATAGGAATGCAAGAATGTTTCAGATTCTTCAATATCCGTGCTTCTTTAAGCTGTAAGTCATAGTCTGGATGGTTTTTAGGAATACACTTTATGGCTCGTAGTGTATTTAACTTTATATGTTCCGTAAGATAAACCTTTGCAGTTCCTCCCTTGCCTAAAAGCCCAATAATGCGGTACTTATCAAATAAAATTTCCTCTAGCATCCTCTCCTTTCCTATTGGCATTATTACAAATTAGGATATAAGTCATCTTATTCCTATTATAACCATATTATGGTTCTAAGAGCAAGATTTATTTACCTGTACTTTTTCACAAATATTTATATTTTTTTTGTATATTTCATTGTCATATTATGTTTCATTTTGTATGTATAAGAATCTTTTAAATATTATTTTCGCCTCTTAGCGTATTGACTTTGCTAGTAATATAAATTATACTTTCTTTACACCGTTGGATGGTTTTTTCATAAAATCAGTTCCTATTTATTTAGAAAGGGGTGTACTTTATGAAGATAGAAAAAATCAGTGATAACCAAATCAGATGTACCTTGAATAAAAGCGATCTGATCGACCGGGAGTTACGTATCAGCGAACTAGCTTATGGTACCGAAAAGGCAAAAGCTTTATTCCGTGATATGATACAACAAGCTTTCTACGAATTTGGTTTTGAAGTAGATGATATTCCTTTAATGATTGAAGCAATTCCAGTATCTACGGAATGCCTCATTCTAGTGATTACAAAAGTAGAAGATCCTGATGAATTAGATACTCGTTTTTCAAAGTTTTCCTCCTTCAATATTCATGACAACATAGAAAAAACCGATTTAGATGAAGATGAGGATGACCTTATGAACTGCTTTGGACATATAGATGATTACGATGAAGCTGATGAAGGTCCTAAACCAATTGTAGCTCAGGCAGATTCTACTGATAAAAATTCAAAGAATAAAACAGAAGTTAATGTAAATCCGAACCTTATTAAGGTGTACTCCTTCCGGTCATTGAATGAAGTTACGAAACTTGCCAATGTATTACTAGGGTATTATCATGGTTCAAATACACTATATAAGAATACCGCCAATTCAACCTACTATTTAGTTCTTAACAAATCAAACCACTCCGCCGAGGAATTTAATAAGATTTGTAATATGGTATCTGAATTCGGTAAATCGGAGCGTTCTACTTATGCTAGTCCCTCTTACTACGAGGAGCATTATGAAGTGATCGTAAAAGATTTTGCACTTCAAATATTATCCGTAATGTAATGTCATAAGTTATTAGAAATATTTAAATCATTTCTTTAAGTAATATGAATAATGGTAATCGGGTAGGAGGTAGATAATTATTTTATCTACCGACCTCCCACACCACCGTACATACGGTTCCGTATACGGCGGTTCTCTAGTTTTCACATATTTTCAGATAATAGTCAGCCATGGATATATAT
>DUNZ01000202.1 GCA_012839085.1 Clostridiales bacterium | reverse complement strand
GGATTTGCGTACCAGGGATTATATTAGCATCAATACCCCGGTTTATAAACTGGTTACCTCAGACCAATGGTCAATAATAATACCGCTAAATTATGAGCAATATAGGAAATTGTCTAATAAAGAGAGAGTAACTTTTAAGATATTAAAGGATGATCTAGAAACAACCGCGGATTTGACTTTATATGAAAAGCAATCGAATTTATACGCTAAGCTATCAATGGACAAGCATATATCCAATTATATTGCTGACCGTTTTATCGAACTTGAATTATATTTTGATTCTGTAGATGGATTGAAAATTCCAAAATCCTCTATTGTGGAAAAAGAATTTTTTGTGGTACCTTTGGAGTATTTCTCGATGGGAGCCAATAGTGATAAAAGAGGTTTGACAGTTGAGGAGATCTTAGAGGGTAAAGTGGAATATCGATTTATTCCTACGGATATATATTACGAAGATGAAACCAGTGCTTTTATTGATGCAAATCAATTTGAAACAGGAACAAGGATTCGATCTACCAAGACGAATTCCGATTATTTATTATTACAAACGGGTAAGTTAAAGGGCGTTTATAATGTTAATGAAGGATTTGCAGTCTTTAAACGAATTGAGATTATTTCTGAAAATGATGAATATGTGATTGTTAAGAAGAACACGGAAAATGGATTGGCAGAATATGATCATATTGCTTTGGATGGAAAAACTGCCGTGGAAGAAAAGATTATTTATTAGAGACTTTTCATCTTGAATTTATTGTGCGATTTAAAATACTGTTTGATAAATAGGAGTGAGAGATTTGGAACATATACAGGAAAATATACAGAAGATAGAAGAAAGAATTCAGGCTGCTTGTGAACGTTGTGGTAGAAATCCTTCAGAAGTCACTTTAATTGCTGTTAGTAAGACGAAACCCATAGCTATGATACAGGAAGCATATGAATTTGGAATAAGGCATTTTGGTGAAAATAGGGTTCAAGAATTGGTGGAAAAATACGATAATCTCAGGGAATTATTTCCCCAAAAGATTTATTGGCATCAGATAGGCCATCTACAAAGGAATAAAGTAAAATACCTTGTCGATAAAGCAACATTAATTCATTCTCTTGATTCCATGCGGCTGGCTTTGCAAATTGAGGAGGAGGCAGCAAAAAGAGATCTTACTATAGATATTCTGATTGAAGTTAATATTGCTGGGGAGGAAACCAAATTTGGAGTGGCACCGGAAGAGTTAATGTCTTTTCTAGAAGAAGTCTGGAAGCTTCCTCATATTCGAGTGAGAGGCTTGATGACAATTGCGCCATATGTGTTAGATCCGGAAGAGAACAGGAAGCATTTTAAGAAAATGCGTGAATTATATGTTGACATCAAAACAAAAAACTATGATAATAAGGATACAGGGAATAATCCCCATCACAATCAGAAATTAGATTATTTTGATACACTTTCCATGGGAATGACTGGTGATTTTGAAGTTGCGATAGAAGAAGGCGCAACCATGGTACGTGTTGGGACAGGTATCTTTGGTGAGCGATAGAAAAGTCTGATATGACCCCTGATGCTATGATAATTAGCATTTGTATGACAGAGATTGGTTATAAGACTGCCTTTATTGGCAAGTAAAAATGACGAATGAACTGGGGTTACGGTAGCTTTAAGCCTACCGAAAGTTGAATATAGGACGATAGGAGAAATGGGTAATGGCAAATATTTTTAAAAATTTTCTAGATTCAATGAGATTAACCGATGATGACGACGATGAGGCATACGAAGATTATGTTAATGAAGAATTAGAAAAGGAAGACAGGAAGGCAAAAAGGTTGGAGAAAAAGGCAGCAAAACAGGAGAAGTACGAGGAAGCTTTAAAAAATCAGACGCAAGCCAACTTTTCCGCTCCGGCTGACTTTAAAAAAGAAAGGATGTCAAGGATGGAAAGAAGTTCTGCTGGTAAGGTTGTTCCCATACGGTCAACATCAAAGGGCCTTGAGGTTTGTATTATGAAGCCCACAACTTTTGAAGATTCCCAAGAAATATGTGACATGCTTTTGACAGGACGAGCTACCGTGATAAACTTAGAAGGTTTTGACGACAAACTAGCTCAAAGAACCATGGACTTTATCTCAGGAGCAGTTTATGCAATCAATGGTAAGTTGCATCGGATATCGAGTTGTATCTTTATCGTCTCACCAGATACTGTAGATATCTCTGGAGATTACCTGGATTTGATTCAGGAAAGCGGTTTTGAGCCACCAACCTTCCATTCAAAATTTTAGACTATGAAGATGAAGACAGACAAAGACGAACAGATTTTACGAAAACATTTATTAGATTTGGCAAAAACAGCAGAGAGAAAAGGAATCCCTATATTTTCTGATTTTCTTAATTTAAATGAACAGAATATATTCTTTAGTATGAAACAAGAGCTACCCCATATCACTTATATTGCTTATGGAGGTTATGAGGATTCAGAAAGAAAGATGCTGTGTTTTTGCGATGATTTTTCAATTACCAGCTATGAGGACGTAGAATTCCCTATCACCTGTATAAAAATCGTGCCGCTGAATCATAAATTTAGTGACCAACTAAACCATCGCGATTTTCTTGGGGCAGTTTTAAATCTTGGTATTGATCGAAGCAAGATTGGAGATATCATTGTAAAAGAGAATGAGGGATATCTCTTTTGTTCTACTGCAATCAGTTATTTTATCATTGATAATTTGTTCAAGATAAAACACACTATGATTCAAGCTTCCGTTCTGGATTATCGAGATTTTGATTACCAACCAAAGTTTAAGGAAATAAAGGGTACCGTTACTTCAATCCGACTGGATAGCATATTGGCAGTAGCCTTGAAAAAATCCAGAAGCAGCCTTAGCGGCTTGATTGCAGGAGGCAAGGTTTATGTTAATAGCAAGGAAGTATACTCCAACAGTTATCAACTAAAAGAAAATGATGTTGTGTCCGTTCGCGGGTATGGTAAATTTATCTTTCAGGGAACATCATCGGTAACCAAAAAAGGACGGTATTCGGTCACAATATTGCTGTATACCTAAGATTAAGGGAAGCTGTATATAAATTTGTATTTGAGATTTTGTATTTGAGATTTTCAAATTGATTGATTCAAAGCGGTTTTACTTGATACGTAATAGACAAATTTAAGGAAAGATAAGGAGGAAAGCATAACCTCGTCTATGCTAATGATGCGGTTATGCAATTTTTATGAATCATATTCTTACCGTTAACTATGAAAACAAACCTGCATATGACATCTTGCTGCAAGCGGATTTTTCTCTTTTACAGGAAGCTTTAGAAACATTAGACATGGCAAATCGAAGATTTATGATTATTACCGATAGCAATGTTGAAAAATTTTATCTAAGGGAGTTAAAAGATATTATCCAAAAGTGCGGAAAAAAAGTGGAAACCTTTGTTTTTCCTGCCGGTGAACATAGCAAAAATTTGAATACCGTAAATGATTGTTATGAAAAGCTGATAGAAGCCGGTTTTGATCGAAATGATGTATTGGTTGCCTTGGGTGGTGGCGTGGTTGGAGATCTCACCGGTTTTGTTGCTGCTACTTATTTACGGGGAATTCGATTTGTTCAAATTCCTACATCACTTTTATCCATGGTAGACTCCAGTATTGGCGGAAAAACGGGTGTTGATTATAAATTATATAAAAATATGATAGGGGCTTTCCATCAGCCTAAATTAGTATATATGAACCTATCTACTTTGAAGACCTTGGATGACAAGGAATTTTACTCAGGAATGGGTGAAATAATAAAGCACGGATTAATCAAAGAGGAAGACTACTATTCTTGGTTAAAGGAGCATATCGAGGATATCAAAGCTAAGGATTATGAGGTTTTAAGAGAAATGATCTTCAGAAGCTGCAAAATCAAAAAAGCAGTGGTAGAAGAGGATCCCAAAGAAAAAGGAGAGCGGGCTCTACTAAACTTCGGACACACCATCGGACATTCCATTGAAAAATTAATGGAATTAAATTTATTACATGGGGAATGTGTCTGTATTGGAATGGCTGCTGCAGCCGCAATTTCTTTGAAACGAGGATACATTCAAAAGATAGAATATGAGGATATTCTAAATACCATAGAATCCTTTCAACAGCCAATTAAGGTGGCTGGGCTTTCGCCAGAGGAAATCTATGAAGTTACAAGATATGATAAAAAGATGGATAATGATCAAATCAAATTTATATTATTACAAAAGATTGGTAACGCAGTAATTGATCCCTCAGTTTCAAAGGATGAAATGATGAAAGCGATCCAATCAGTTATCATTTAAGGAGGCACCATGAAGGAGCGAATAAAGCATCTTATCGCATTTGTTGTTCTGGTGGTTTTAGACCAGGGAACAAAATACTGGGCTAGAACAGATTTACAGGAGAATGGACCTGTTACCCTTATTTCAAAGGTTTTAAAGCTTTTGTATCATGAAAATACAGGAGCAGTATGGGGGATTATGACTGGTAAGGTGCAATTACTTAGCATTGTCACATCCATTATCCTAATAGGAATGGTAATCATATATTTTAAGATGCCGAAAGAAAAGAAATACAAACCATTACAATGGATTTTAGTTGCGATTATAGCTGGAGCAGTAGGAAATTTAATTGACAGAATTGCACTTCAATATGTAGTTGATTTTATATATTTTGAATTAATCAATTTCCCTATTTTTAATATCGCTGATTGCTATGTTACGATTTCTTGTGTACTATTGTTTGTTTTATTCCTCTTCTATTATAAGGAAGAAGAGGTTGATTACTTATATAGCATGTTCTCAAGAAGAAAAAATGGGAAAAGCAATGAAAAAAGCAATGAAACAGAAGAGAATTAGCCAAGGAAATAGACGCTTTAGCTTTGGGTAGAAATATTAATGGGCTGGAAGGAAATGTTAATGGACAAGGATTTGAACTTTCTTAATGAATACGCGGATGGCAATACTGAATTCACGGATGACGATATAGAATTCACAGATAGCGATATTGAAATCAAAGATGGCAATATTGAATTCACGGATGGCGATAGTGTATTCACAGATGGCGATATTGATTTTGAAGATGAAGATTCTGATTGCATCGAGGAAAAATTGAAGCCTGAAATCATCTTAGATGAACAAGGGACAGTGAAGATTTTTGAATATTATGTTGAAGACCAATATGCAGGAATTCGAATTGATAAATATCTCTCCAATTTGCAAAGCGACATTTCCAGAAGTTATATTCAAAAACTGCTGGATGAGGGCAACATATTACTAAATGAATCCTGCGTAAAATCCAATTATAAGGTCAAGACAGGTGATCATATAGTTATAACCCTACCAAAGCCAAAAGAGGCTCAAATCGAGCCACAGAAGCTCCCACTGGATATTATTTATGAGGATCAAGATATCATAGTGATAAACAAACCCAAGGGCATGGTAGTTCATCCTGCTCCAGGGCATTATAGTGGGACTTTGGTGAATGCTCTTTTATATCATTGCCAGGGAGAATTGTCGGGTATCAATGGAGTATTGCGACCGGGTATCGTGCACAGAATTGACCGAGATACCACTGGGGTATTGGTGGCTTGTAAAAACGATAAGGCTCATCAATTTATAGCCGATCAGTTAAAAGAACATTCTATTACCAGGCGTTATCAGGCGATTGTATATCATACTTTCAAAACGGATCATGGAAGAGTAGAAGCTCCTATAGGAAGGCATCCAAAGGAACGAAAGAAGATGGCGGTAAACCATCGAAATGGTAAATTTGCAGCCACGAATTATAAGGTAATTGAAAATATAGCCGATCGTTATGCCTATGTCGAGTGTTCTTTAGAAACTGGACGGACTCACCAAATTAGAGTCCATATGGCCAGCATTCATCATCCGCTATTGGGTGACACAGTGTATGGTCCAAAAAAGGATCCATTTCATCTGGTGGGACAAGCACTACATGCTGGGGTACTGGGATTTATACATCCAAGATCCAAAGAATATATGGAATTTGAGGCACCTTTACCGGATTATTTTACGGATTTGTTAGCAAAATTAAGACATAAGGGGTAAAAATCGATGAAAAGAAAAGTAATCGATTGTTTAATCGAATGGAAAAATTCTTTTAATAGAGAACCAATATTGTTGACTGGAGCTAAGGGCGTGGGCAAAACATATCTCGCTTATGATTTTGCCAAGTCCTTTTTTAAGCAAATTGTCTATGTTAACTTTGAACGAGAGCCGGAATCGGTAAAACTTTTTGCGGCTTCCCTTTCTAAGGGAATGGAAGACTTAACCAATCGATTATTACAGCCTTTCCAAAACCAAGAGGATGATATCAAAGACAATGGTGTGCAAGAGAGAATTTTAATTCTGGACGAGATTAGTTTTTGTCCTGAAGTTCTCTTCCTCATCCAATCCAAGGAAATTTACAAATTCTTTCCTTTTATTATAGCGATTTCCTGTTCCTCTCATTCCAAAGAGGAAACAAAGAATTTTATAGAAATACCGATTTATCCCCTGGAATTTGATGAATTTTTGATAGCAAGCTCCAATGAATGGTACATTGAGGCAATTTGCAATCATTATGAAAAGAATCAAAAAATCCCTGATATAGTACATAATGAACTCTTGGCACTCCATGAATTATATTTAAAACTTGGTGGTATGCCAGGAATTATTAATGAATATTTGAATATGTCTTCTCTGATTAATATACCGGAACAACACAATCAGTTAATTAGTTCTTACCGGGATTATATTAAGCAGGGCTTTTCAGATACCGATGCTTTAAAAATGAATCAGGTTATTGATAGCCTGGTGCTACAATTAGTCAAAGAAAATAGAAAATTTCAATATAAATTAATTCGAAAAGGGACCACCCATACCATGTACAAAGATGCCATTCAGAATTTGGTGGATCGAAATTATATTATTCAATGTAATAAGATAAACAATGAAATGTTACTTAAGAGTCGTAACAAGCTGATTAGATGGGAGGCATTTTATAAGGAGTTTCTATCCGATGGACATTTTAAATTATATTACCCGGATACAGGACTGCTATATACGAAAATGGTAGAAGAGAAGGGGAAATCAGAAATCGTAAACTTATTAAAACCAATTCTAGAAAATTATATAGCACAGACCTTACAAACCAAAGGATATCCCTTCGGATTTTGGGAGTCTGATTCTACGGCTAAGATCGACTTTGTCATTATTAAAGATGGAAACATAGTACCTATGGAAGTTCATAGCAATGAAAATACCAGATCAAAAAGTATTAGTATACTCAAAGAAAACTGTGATTTTCCATATGCAATAAAAGTTTCTCCCAAAAATTTTGAGTATAGAAATCAGGTGAAATACGTTCCGTATTATGCAGCATTCTGTATATAGACAAAAGGGATTACCAAAACTTAACATCTTTCTTACGAAATTATTAAGTAAGAGGTTGACAAATCCATTCTATTCATATAGTATAGTAAATACGGGATTAGTCTACATCTGTAGATGCGAAAAAACGCTTCAAATATATTTGTTCTACAGCTGTAACATGCGGAGAATGGGATTTAAGAGAATGATTTTAAAAAATCTTGACAGATTATATGAACCTTGGTGTAAATATGTGTTTCGCAGTACATATTTCTTTTTATGTAATTTTATAGCTACAATCCCATAAAGAGCAATTGCAGACGATTCTACCATTGTAGAACGACCCATATTAGATGAAACATGACATTAAATAAGTGAGTAAAACCGGAGGGTTATAAAATAGAATTAAATTAATATGGTGGGAGTGTGGGTTTAATGTCAGAAATACGTCTTCATGAAGGTGAACTTAATATAATGGAATTGTTATGGTCCAATAAAGTATTAGCTGCCAAGGACATTTCTAAGATAATTAAGGAATACATTGGATGGGAGAAAAATACTACCTATACTGTGATTAAACGCTTAATTGATAAGGGGGCAATCAAACGAGAAGATCCTGGATTTTTGTGTCGAGCTGCTATATCAAAGCGGGCGGTACAAGGGATTGAAACAAAAGCATTATTAAACAAATTATACAATGGATCTTTATGTACCTTTTTAACGGATTATCTAAAAAATCAGGAATTATCTCGTGCGGAAATAATGGAGTTGGAACGAATCATTAGTGAACAAAGATTTTAGGAATATTTGAGTTGGTAATATCCGATTTAAGTGATATATGATATATTACTATTGCGATATCTTATATTAGTGATAAAATTGGAATCTAATTTTAATATTATACCTTTTTTGATATACAATCTTTAGTAAATTTTAAAATTCAGATTTCAGAATTACTATATTTTAATAAATCGATTTTACACATGTAAATTCTTAAAAATAGGATGTAATTATTATAGAAGACGATAATAATTACATCCTATTTGTTTTCTTTTTACATGCTTTTCTTGTATGAAACATATGAAATTATAATACAGATAATTATTATAATTAGAAAAATGATCATTGAAAAGATGAGACTAGGAATTCCTGTTAGAAACAAATTAAATATGACTAATACAATACCACCTAAAATCAATGAAATACCACCATATCGCTGACTGAGAGCCCAGGCTTTTTCATTTGCCATACTCCATGTGGTTCTTAATCCAACGATGGAATTGAGTTTACATTTCGGCATTATACTTCCTATAAAACATAAGCTGATTCCAGTAATAATAAACATTAACTGACTGATATCTATATGAATAGGTTCATTAATTCCCTTAGCTGTAAAATATGCTTTATAAAGAAATATGAAACACATTATATCGAATACGAGAACCGAACCGGCTGTAATAAGAATGATTGCCTTTTCATTACCATCCTGGTTTGATTTTTTATTAAAATATCGAACCATAGCAAGCATAAAGTAACCAAAGATTATAGTAAAAAATGGGATAATAAGGAGTTCTAATTTACTTCCCCAACGAGTTATATTTCCTGCCGCATCATAATGTGCTGGAATTTGCTTCGGAAAAAAGGGTAGTAATATTAATGTTATCACTAGGGGTAAATACATTAGACTATATAAGATACGATATTGATTTTTCATTTCCCTTAACCTCCTTAAACTATGAAATACTTTATGATTTGATTTTTCTGATATTACTCTTTATTTTACTCATATAATGATTTCAAGGATGATAGTAGATTATGAAAATCTCACATAAAACTTATATAGTCCATGAAGTCAAATATGAATGGTTAATGATTTTTCCTTCTTCTGGTGCAACCATTGAAAAGTTTTGGATAGAAGTTTTGTAAAGAAATTTTGGATAGAATGGAATTAAATGATAACTACCTATATTATACACCATGGATGGTAAAAAATTTAGTAGATTTTGTAGTAAAAGTAATTATAATATAATTATTTCAATTAATTTATTTCAATTAATGTAAGATTGAGGTATAATTTTATGATAAATCATTATTAGAAGTCGGATTTCTTTCAATGTCAATCAAAAAAGGTGGTGTTAAAAATGCCCCAATTTATAAATAATCGTGATGAAATTAAGCGTAAGCTAAGAGAGTTAAAGAAAATTGAAATAAAGATGCGTTTTCAGGACTATGAATTGTACAATAATAAAACAAAATCTTCTAAAGAAATGAAAAACGTAGAACTTGTTTGGAATCAGTTCTTTACCTTAAAAGAGGAGGCTGTAAAAAATGTTAAGTATTCCCTTGATCAGCTTTCATCTATGACAAAGGAAGAGTTTAAAGAAGTAATCAACGAATACTTTTATCATCTTATCTATCGACACTACTATGAAAGTGGCTTTAGAGATACTTTTATGATTGATCCCAAGGTTCTAACTAGATTCGGACTACCCATCACTACAGATATAACAGAAATAAAAAGAAGATTTCGAGAATTGGCTAAAAGATATCATCCGGATAATGGTGGAGATCGCTCTAAGTTTATGGATTTAATGGAAGAATATAAGAATTTAAAAAATGAATGAATGCTTATAGGTTTTTAATTTTTTAATTATATTTTATAATATAATATAATATGGAGGAATTTTATGAAAAAAATTATAATATCTATACTAGTAATATTGACATTTGCTTTAACTGGGTGCAGCAATTCAAAACAAGCCGATCCCAAACAAGCCGATCCCAATAAGACGGAAACAAATCAAACAGATACTAATAAGGCTGAAACAAATCAAGCAGATACTAATAAGGCTGAAATTAATCAAACAGGGAGCTTAACTGAAATTGATCAAACAGGCACCTCAGAAGGTAAAGAAGAAGAGGATGAGCAAATGCAAATTCAAGATCCGCAAGACCCGGGGGATGGGCAAGATTTTGAGGGGATTCGTTCTAATGATAAAGACATAGATCAAGATTCAGATATAAAAAATCAAATATATATAATTGCAGATCATAGGGAGTTATGGAATAATTTGTTGGATTATGCAAACGAAACATGTCAGTATACTCTGACAGATTTGGATCAAAACGGTAGAATAGAACTGATTGTTTCCCAATGGGGTGGGACAGGATATTATACATATAGCGAGTATTACGAGGTAAATGATACTTATGACGGCCTTATCAAATGTTTCAAAAATTATAAAGAAGGGGATTCTCAGGCGGACATCATGGTGGACACGGTAGATTCTTACTTTGATAAGAGCACAGATACCAATTATTATATTTTTATGGATTATATAAAGATTAGTCCTGCGGAATATTATGAGGGAATTCGTTCATTGTCATTGAAGAATGGAAAAATTACAGAAATCCCTCTGGTTAACAAAACGACAACTTATGAAGATGACGATAAATCAACTACAAGGTATACCGATTCGGAAGGATTAGAGATAACAGAAGATGTATATTTGCAGGTGGTAGAAAAGAGATATGGAGATTTTGAGAAGAAAAAGATTACCTTCTCATGGTATGATTTACGAGAATTAGATTCACTGACAAAGGATGAATTGTCTAAAAAACTTCAAGAAGTCTATGAAGAAATATATGGCGAAAGTGTTAATAGTTTAACAAATTAACAAAGTTAGAAGTCCCTGGAGAAACCGATATAAAATAGCTTAGTCCGTAATGAAAGCATATCAAGCAGTGCTAAAAACGAAAGGGAAATTTTTCGCCTCAGATAGTAAATAGAATACTGGCTTATGATTTCTTTATAAAGGAACAAGTAGAAAAACGAGATATAATTTAGTGTGAAATTACCCAAGAAAATATTGAAAATAAACTTACTTATACATATACATAATGATAAGAAGTAAATGAGTTCTAGGAATAAAAAAGTATAACGATATGATTCATGGATCATATCGTTATATTTTAATCCTTACACTAGATTTAAAACATATAAAGTTAAAGCATTAGTTTATCAGTATAGATATATAGCGCATTAGAATTATAACATTAGATTTACAGTACAGATCTATAGAATTTGATTTATAACATTAGATTTACAGTACAGATCTAAAGCATTAGAATTATAACATTAGATTTACGGTACAGATTTATAGCATTAGATTTAAAATATTAGAATTTACATTAGATATCATTGTTTATCTGTTAGAAATATTATTAAATGTAAACAAAGGAGTAGTCATGGGTAATAAACATTGCATCTTAGAAAAGCTTCAAGTTTTTGATAAAGTGCCTATATTTACTAAATATTCATTTGAGAGAGTGATTACAAATTGACATCAAACTATTCGCAAAACCATAGTTTAACGAATAGTTGGGAAGGAAAATCATACAACTACTCTTAAAAGCTCTGAATTTCCCATTTATATCTCATCCAATTCTATCACCTATTCAATGGTTCTATTGCCAGCTTCATCAACTTTGACATCATAAGTTTAATATGTTTTGTTAATCCTACAAATGAATCCTTATCTCTAATATTTCGTATTACAGGGATCAATGGTCAGCTACTGGCTCTTGTTGGTATTCGTTAAGTCATTTTGAAGTCACATTGTATAATATTTTACAGAATTTTTTAGAATTCTTTAAAAATATACATAAACTTAACTTCTTGTACGCTTGGTTATCCTTATTCATTTTATTAATGCATGAATTTAAATAAATTTTATAATTGAAAGAAGCTTTATTTTAATTCTCGTATTTACTACTAATTCCTGCAACCTAATCATCTGCCTGATTTCCTTATGAAATTCTTGTAAGTTATCCTTATTTTAATTTTATCGATTTTAGTAAATTAGTGTAAAATCAAGTCGAATTTGTATTAAAACAATCCTAAATTTCTATATAATCATATATAGAAAGAATCACCATATTGTTTTATCATGTTAATATGTTTGTTTTCAGATTTTCAAAATCTCTCTATGTGACTATGTCACCGTGGCATACGTAAATATATTTTAGGGCTGCATATGTTAGTAATATAAAAAAATTGGAGGCAACAAGATGAGTGATTTAACAGCTAATTCATACTACAAAGATAATTGCAGCAAGGATAATTGTTT
>DUNZ01000201.1 GCA_012839085.1 Clostridiales bacterium | reverse complement strand
GGCGATATTGTTGGCAATTACTTCATTTCTTTTCCAAGCGGCATCCGCTGCCTTATCTAATATGTTTATATAGTTAAATGCATTCGATCCTATCATATCAACACTTCCTTCCATCTACTATAATTATATATATTTTTACGAAAAACACAACATATATTTTAAAAAATAGTAGAATAATACTAGTCCTTGTATTGTATTTTCCTTTTTTAGATATTTTTGTCTGAAATTTTCTAATATTTATATAAATTCTATAGGATATATATGCATTAAAGCTTTCATATTCCAAGAACTTTTCTATCATTTTTTCATTGAAAATTCAAAAATATTAATTCATTTTAGTTCAACAAAACTTTCAACTTCTAATTTATTTTAGTTCAACAAAATTTCAACTTCTAATTCATTTTAATTAAAAAAATATACCAACTTCTAATTCATTCAAAAAATATACCAACTTCTAATTCATTCAAAAAATATACCAACTTTTAAATTCATTTTAAAAAATATACCAACTTTTAATTCATTTAATTCAACCGAAAAATTTACCAACTTTTATTTCTTTATGATTTTAAAATTTTACAACTTCTATTTCTTATTATTTTATTGTAGTTGCTATTTCTTTATAAATTCCAATATACCTTCGTTTCCTTCAGTAAACAATACAAGAAATTTTCCTTTTATATTAAAATAAGTAAATTGAATTCTAAAATCAAAGATTTCAAAGACCTTCAAAGAATTAATTATTTCTCCAAAAAATTGAATCGTGAGACACATATTAGTTTATGTTTAAAAAGAATTTATTTATAAGTATTTCCCCAAATTTAACAAGAAAGGGATTTATGAGAACCCAATCTCACAAATCCCTTTGTATCACTTAATCCTTTATTGTCCTTTTATATTTTTTAATTCATCAAATACCACATCGTTTAGAACTTTGATATAGGTTCCCTTCATACCTGAAGAACGGGATTCGATTACCCCTGCACTTTCAAATTTGCGAAGTGCATTCACGATTACAGACCTTGTTATTCCTACTCGGTCAGCAATTTTGCTGGCCACCAAAATCCCTTCGCTTCCTTTAAGTTCATCAAATATATGGGTAATCGCTTCTAATTCGGAAAATGATAAGGTACTAATTGCTGATCGAACAATCTGAACCTTTCTGTTTTCCTCAGCGTTTTCTTCATTTACGGAACGCATCATTTCCAGTCCCACAACAGTGGTTCCATATTCGCTTAAAATGATATCATCTATGGTATATTGGCTTCCAATTTTATAAATAAATAGAGTTCCCAACCGTTCACCTGCAATGTCAATCGGAGTAATAATCGCTTGATATTCATCTACACGATCAAATTCAAATCCTAAGGTTCGAAGATTCACATTCTCCTTTGTTGACAGAATGTTTAAGAGCCTTTCATTCAATAAGTTGTCAATATGTCCACCAACGGTGTCTTTAATCAGTTCCTTGATATCTAAAATGTCATTACGGTTTTTAACCCCCAGCACTTTTCCCTTTCGACTAATCACCAATACATTCGATTCTAGAATATCACTTAAAACCACACAAATGTCATTAAACACTACTTTATGCGAATTGTTATTATGCAGTAAGTTATTGATTTTTCTTGTTTTATCCAATAATTGTACACTCATTAAACGGAGCCTCCCAGATCTTTTCTTATCCTCCTTGCTATCAGGAATAGTTAAGCCTCACTAATCGGTAACCATAGAATAAGTTTTTTTATTTAGAAATATTTTCTAATTGTACTACATTTTCAATTTTATCACATATTATGCTTAAAAACAATATGTTTTTCTGAATTTTGACACACATTTTTTCAATATTTCACATTTTTTTAACCAATTCGTAAATTTTCTTTATTTTGAACTACATGTCCACAGGTTTCATTGGCACATACTAGTTTATTTCCTTTTTCCAGAAGTACACTGCCACATTTTTCACATCTTTGATTGGACGGCTTCTGCCATGTCATAAATTCACAATCGGGATTGTTAATACAGCCATAATATTTTCTACCTTTTTTGGTCTTACGTATCACAATATCACTAGAACATACTGGACACAATACTCCAATCTTCTCCAAGTATGGTTTTGTATTCCTACACTCCGGAAATGCGGGACATGCTAAGAATTTTCCATGGGGACCATATTTGATCACCATGTTGTTTCCGCATAACTCACATTTTTCCTCGGTAACTTCATCTTCTATTTCAATCTTTTCCAGTTCCTTTTCCGCATTTTTTACCGCTTCTTCTAGATCTGGATAGAAGTTACTCACCACAGTCTTCCAGTTTACTGTACCATCTTCCACACAGTCCAATAAAGATTCCATGTTGGCAGTGAAATTAACATCAACAATACTCGGAAATGCGGTTTTCATAACCTGATTAACAGCCTCTCCCAGCTCGGTAACATATAGATTTTTATTTTCTTTTACGATATATCTTCTTGCTAAGATAGTGGTAATGGTCGGAGCATAGGTACTAGGTCTTCCGATTCCCAGTTCCTCCAAGGTTTTTACTAGAGATGCCTCATTATAATGAGGTGGTGGTTGTGTAAAATGCTGAGATTTGTGTAATTCCAATAGGGCTAGCTTATCGCCCTCTTGTAGATTTTCAAAGGATTCCTTTTTGATTACTTCTTCCTCTGCCGGAGTATACACACTCATAAAGCCCTCAAAGACAATCTTAGAGGTGGAAGTACTAAAGCGATAGCCATTGGCATCAATTCGAATGGTTGTGGTTTCATAGATAGCCGGCTGCATTCTACTGGCAACGAATCTCTTCCATATTAATTGATATAATCGAAACTGGTCTCTACTTAGGGATTCCTTTAGTTGATTTGGCGTTAAGTCAATATATGTTGGACGAATTGCCTCATGGGCATCCTGAATTTTCTTACCTGTACGACCTTGATTTTCCGTTGTTGTTACGAACTCTTCACCAAAATTATTCTTGATATATTCCTTTGCCGCTTGATCTGCTTCATCACTTACTCGAATCGAGTCCGTTCTTAAATAGGTAATCAAACCAAGGGTACCATGACCTTTGATTTCGATACCTTCGTACAATTGCTGTGCCAACTGCATGGTCTTCTTTGTAGAATAATTAAGAGCCTTAGCAGCCTCCTGCTGCAAGGTACTAGTAGTAAATGGAAGGGGTGCTTTTCTAGATCTTTCACTCTTTTTGATTTCTTTGATGACAAACTTTGCCTCTTCTAAATTTTTCAGAAGTTCATTCATTTGGGCTTCGCTTTTTATCTCCATCTTAGAGCCACTGTATTTAGCAACTAGAGGTTTCTTTCTCCCCTTCACCTCAAAATCAGCTTCCAAGGTCCAGTATTCCTCTGGAATGAAAGAATTAATTTCTTCTTCTCGGTCACAGATGATACGTAGTGCTACGGATTGTACCCTTCCGGCACTTAATCCTCGTTTGATTTTACTCCATAGAAGAGGGCTAATCCGATATCCAACCATACGATCCAGCATCCTTCTGGCCTGCTGAGCATTCACTAAGTCCATATCGATATCTCTCGCCTGTTTTATGGAAGCCTTGACGGCGTTTTTTGTTATTTCATTAAATGTTATTCTATTGGTTTCCTTTTCTCCCAATTTTAAAGCCTGGGATAGATGCCAGGAGATTGCCTCTCCTTCACGGTCCGGGTCAGTTGCTAGATAAACCTTATCTGCTTTCTTCGCTTGCTTACGAAGTTTGGCAAGCAATTCTCCCTTTCCTCGAATTGTGATGTATTTTGGTTCAAAATCATTTTCTATATCGATACCCAGCTGACTTTTGGGCAAGTCTCTTACATGTCCATTGGACGCTAGGACTTCATAATTGCTGCCCAGAAACTTTTTAATAGTTTTTGCCTTTGCCGGAGATTCCACGATAACAAGATATCTTGGCATATTATTGTCCCCTCATTTCTACCATCGTTTTTATATAATAATTTTTCCCTGTCTGACGCACTAAACCATGCAGTTCCAACAATAGCAACTGCTCCATCAATGTATCTATAGGCAGTTTGGTCTGCATGGCAATTTCTTCTAAATGTTTGGGTTCTAAACTTAAACAAGCATACACTATTTTTCCCTTTGTTTCAAGTTCATTATTATTTTTTTTGAAATTATCTGTCTTTTCTAAATATTTTGGAATAAAATCTTCTAATATATCACCTGGACTTGTAACTAGTTTTGCTCCCATTTTTATTAGATTATTACAACCTTCACTCAAGCGATCCGTGGCCCTTCCTGGTAAAGCATAGACATTCTTTCCTTGATCCAATCCCATATCAACAGTTATTAAGGACCCACTTTTTTCTTTGGCTTCTATTACTAATATTCCGTCACTTAAACCGCTGATGATTCGATTTCTCATGGGAAAATGATAGGCAAGTGGTGCTGTTTTAGGAGGATACTCTGAAATGATTCCTCCCTTTTCCTGCATCTTCATGTACCATTTAAAATTTTCTCTAGGGTAACAAATATCAACTCCACAACCTAAGATGGCATAGGTGTTTCCGTCAACCGATAAAGCTCCTTGGTGAGCATAGGTATCAATTCCCCTAGCCAGTCCACTTATGACTGTGATTCCTCTGGCCGCCACTTCACTGGATAAATATCTAGCCATTTCTCTTCCATAGGGTGAACACTCTCTAGAACCAACAATGGCAATGGATTTCCTTTTGTCATCATACAAGTTTCCTTTCATATAAAGAGCAAAGGGAGCTCCATAGATTTCTTTTAATTTTTTTGGATATCGGTTATCCTCCTTCGAAACAAAATATATGCCGTCCTTCTCCAGTTTAGCATAGTTATCCTTGATTTTCTCCTTATCTCTGCTTTTTATGATTGAATCGACATCCGTAGATGAAAATTTCTTGTATCCTGCTTCTTTTACGATTTCTTGAAATTTCTCTAATTCTTGCTTGGAAGCATGAAAAACCCCTTGTGGACTTTCAAAGTATTGTAATAATAGTTCTATTTTCTTAGGTCCTATGTTGGGAATATTACTGATCCAATAATTATACTGCTCCTGATTCATATGTATATTCATCTCCTATTTAATCTTGCACTGAATATTTTTCCTATCGATCTGTTTTTATAGATCAATTTGCACCATAAGCTTTGCATCCAAAACCTTATATAGAATTTATTCCCCCCAATATTTTTGATCTAGATTCCGGTAACAAATAGCCTCACTAAGATGCTTGACACCAATTGTTTCGCATCCTTCTAAATCCGCAATGGTTCTTGCTACTTTTAGAATTCTATGATAAGCCCTGGCACTAAGATTCATCTTTATAAATGCTTGTTCTAATATACTCTGCTCCTTCGATCCTAATTTGCAATATTTTTTAATAGTTTTGGGGGTTAATTGAGAATTGAAAAATATATTTTGATTTTGATAACGTTCTAATTGAATTTTTCTAGCCCTCTGGACTCGCTTTCTTATCTCCGAAGACTTCTCCTCCTGCACCTTACCCTCTAGATCCTGATAATTAATCCTTAAGGCTTCAATACAGAGGTCAAATCGATCCAGTAAAGGTTGAGAAATCTTTCCTAGGTATCGCTTTACCTGATTTAGGGTACAATGACAAATGTTTCTGTCTGGATAGTAGCCGCAATTACAAGGGTTCATGGAAGCTACCATCATGAAACCCGCTGGATAACGATAACTAGCATTTAACCTGGCGATGGTTACCGATTTTTCCTCCAAGGGCTGGCGCAAAACCTCAAGGGTATTTTTCTGAAATTCAGGAAGCTCGTCCAAGAATAGAACCCCAAGATGAGCAAGACTAATCTCCCCCGGTTTTGGTATCATCCCACCTCCAACCAGAGCTGTTTGAGTGATGGAGTGATGGGGAGAACGAAAGGGTCTTTTGGATATTAGCCCTTTTGCATCCATCAAGCCTGCTATACTATATATCTTTGAAATCTCCATGCTTTCCTCGAAGCTTAGTTCTGGCATTATGGATGGAATCCGTTTTGCCAGCATGGTTTTCCCTGAGCCTGGCGGGCCGATCATAAGGATATTATGCATTCCAGATACTGCAATTTCTATGGCTCTTTTGGCTGCCTTTTGACCAGAAACTTCTGAAAAATCCAGTTCATCTTCCCATTGTTTTGTGAATAATTGATTAACATCCACAAATTCAGGCTGAAACTCCCCTTTTCCGTTTAAGAGTTCCACAGCCTGGTTTAAATTTTCTACACCATAGGTTTCTATCCCCGCAACCACGGCACCTTCTTTGGCATTTTCCATGGGAACAATGCATTTGCTAAACCCCTGCTGCTGGGCAGCATAAACAATGGGTAAAACTCCATTTACCCGACGAATGGTTCCATTTAAGCTAAGTTCTCCAGCAATAAGAACATTTTTTAGGTTTTCCTCTGGAATATAACCGAAGGCTGCAAGAATCGCAATTGCAACCGGAAGATCAAAGGCAGTTCCTTCTTTTCGGATATCTGCCGGAGATAGATTGACCGTAAGACGTTTTGCTGGGAGTTGATAGCCGGAATTCTTCAAGGCAATCTTAACCCTTTCTCTGGCTTCCTTCACTTCGGAACCCAAATATCCCACCATATCAAATATGGGTAAACCGTCACTAACATCAGCCTCCACAGACACAATCAGACCATCAATGCCGTGAATAGCTGCACTGAATGCTTTGCTAAACATATAAGAATTCTTCTCCTTCCACACTCTCCCCTGGAAGGAATCATTTGCTTATGGCTAGTATATCAAAAGGGAAAAATATTGGCAAGAAAATTTTCCCATTTGTTTCTATTCCATATCATATCAATAATCGACTTCCCTCTTTTGTTAAATGTTAAGAACCAGAAAAAATCATTGCCTTAAGTATTGCCATAAGTATT
>DUNZ01000200.1 GCA_012839085.1 Clostridiales bacterium | reverse complement strand
TTTTTCCCATAATCAACGCATTTCTCAATCGCATCTTCATCTGGCACCCACATGGTTCTAAGTCCTTCCGCTTCTACTTTAAAGCCAGCATCGTTCAATCCTTGGGTGAGTAGTTTTACAGCTTCTCCTCCCCAGCCATAACTTCCAAAGGCAGCAGCACTCTTTCCTTTGAATTTTAATCCCTTGATCATTTCAAGTAGACCACCGATGGAATGAAGCAATCCATTGTTTACAGTTGGTGAACCAAGTAGGATACCCTTAGATTTAAACACTTCCGTAATAACATCGTTCTTATCTTCTTTGGAAGTATTCATCAATTTTACGGTGACGGAAGGATCTGCCGCATGGATTCCTTCGGCAATTGCTTCTGCCATTATTTTAGTAGAATTCCACATGGTATCATAGATAATGGTGATCTGGTTTTCTTGATAATCCTTTGCCCAGGTTAAATATTGCTCAATAATTTGAACCGGATTCTCCTTCCAAATTACACCATGACTAGGGCAAATCATATCGACTGGAAGATTGAACCTTAATACCTCTTCGATTTTCTTAACAACCAACCTACTAAATGGTGTTAGGATATTGGCATAGTATTTGATTGCTTCCATATATAATTCAGAGCTATCATTCAAATCATTAAACAAGGATTCCGTTGCAAAATGTTGACCAAATCCATCATTACTAAATAGGATATTCTCTCCTGACATATAGGTAAACATAGTATCTGGCCAGTGAAGCATAGGAGCTTCTATAAAGGTCAATTTGCTTTCCCCGATATCTAGAGTATCTCCTGTTTTAACAGTGACAAAATTCCAATCTTTGTGATAATGTCCTTTGATAATCTTGGCTCCATTGGCTGTACAATAAATCGGTGTGTCAGGTATTTCTGCCATAAGCTCTGGTAAGGCACCACTATGATCCACTTCATTATGATTCATAATAATATAATCAATCTCTTTTAAATCAATTTCTTCTTTTAAGCGCTTTACAAATTCCTTGTCAAAAGGTTGCCAAACTGTATCAATTAAAACTGTCTTTTCATCGCGAACCAAATACGAATTATAAGACGATCCCTTTCTTGTGGAATATTCATTTCCATGGAACTGTTTTAATTCCCAGTCCACTTTACCAACCCATGTTACTTTATCTGTGATTCTTTTTCCCATGTAAAAACCTCCAATAAAATATTTTTATATTTAAGAATTTTCTTAATAAATTCCTAGTTCTTTTTTATTATATCCATATTTTATACCAGAAGCATTGATTCAAATCACAGATATCCTTTTATTTATATTCTTAATGCTGGAAACTCCACAATTCGATTATTTTCTTTAAACAGAATTTGTAATCGATTTTTTCAATGGCTTCCATAGCCCGTATGGGTAAGGTCTCATATAATTCATCGTCAATATAATATTTTGCATAACCTACTATGGAATCTTTTTTTACTGGTGCCTTTAGATATTCCGGAAGTTCATATTCAATATGTACCTTCTCATCATCCCTAAGAAGCAATTGGATATCCCCCTTTAACTCTATGGGCTCATATTTTTTTTGTCCATCATCCACGAAAAGAGGATCCAATCGAACATCTTCAAATATTTGTCTTAATTTATAATTTTTAAGACCATATTCCATTAACTTTTTGGTATCTGACCATTTTAAGTTTTTACTTGGTGGCCAACCGCATCCTAAGACTACGGATATGAATGTCTTTTCATTCTGCCTTAAAGCCCCTACAAAACAATAGCCTGCCTTTCCCGTAAATCCTGTTTTTACCCCAATTGCTCCATCCATCATATAAAGGAACCTGTTTTTGTTTGATACGGTATAGGTTTTCCCCTTGGTAATTTCTTTAAATTGATGGGTGGATGCATTAGTTATTTTAATAAAGTCATCATTTTTAATGGCATAGCTAGCAATGACAGCTAAATCTCTTGCTGTGGTATAATGTCCTTCGGCATCCAAACCATTGGGGGTAACAAAATTCGTATGTTCACATCCCAAGGCTCTGACTTTATCATTCATCATGGTGGCAAATCCCTCTACACTCCCCCCAAGATGTTCCGCAATAGCAACAGCCACATCATTATGACTTTCTAGCATTAGGGAATATAGCAAATCCCTCAGATAATATTTTTCCCCCTTTTTAATGTTTAACTGTACATCCGGCATACTAGCTGCATAGGAGGATACGGAAACCACATCGGACAGATTTCCATTCTCCAGGGCTATGATACAGGTCATGATTTTCGTCGTACTTGCCATGGCCATTTCCTTGGTTCCATTTTCCTCATATAAGACCCGGTTATTAGAGGCATCCATCAAGAGGGCAGACAAGGCATTGAGCCTTAGGTCAACATCCGGACTTTCTTCCCTCTTGCCTTCCTCTATCCCCTCCTCAGCTTCAATTATTCTTCTATACTCCTCCTCACTGAGTCTGGCCAGCTTATTTTCTTTTTTTACCCCTTCCATAAATTCTTGCAGGCGAAGCCCGGAGGAATCTAAGATTCGTTCATAATAGTATTTAACATCCTTAAAATTTACTACCGTAAATAAAGCCAAGGTCAGCAAGACAGGTAAGATTTTAAGATACTGTTTTTTCAAAATAATCATCCTATTCTTTTCCTTATTTAAATTTATTTGAAATCGTACGGAATATTCGTCTTACTTACAGGAAAACATCTTTACTCCCCCATACCGAAGTTGTATAATTAATCTATTGAATGATAAAGGAAAAGGGGATTTCAATGTCAAAGGATAAGTATAAGGCAAGTTCTAATCATGAGGCGAATGATTCAAAAGCGGAGAATATAAAGGTCATTGCTGAAAATGTTAAGGATAATAAGGATAAAAAAAATAAGAAAAATACAAAGAAAAAAGATAAAAAAGGTAATTTCAAGAATCAAAGCAGCGAAGCTATTGACCATATAATTGATGACAATCATGGTAACAATGACCCTATCGACGACAAAGTAAATGTCAATATACCTAAAGATATAAATGAAAATGCTAACACAAACGAAAATGACAACATGAATG
>DUNZ01000199.1 GCA_012839085.1 Clostridiales bacterium | reverse complement strand
GTTTACTTGAATTCTCTCTTGATAACTTATATAATAAACACATATTGTTGGTAAGATGAAACTATGATTAGGTGCTTGTAGAAGGTTCGCTTTGTGCAGGTGCCTAATCTTTTATATAGGTTAGAAATCAAGTGAAAGATTGAATGAACAATGAATTGAGTACTTCGCTGAAGATCTAGCTTCCAGTTTAAGAATTGTGTAACTCACTTTTTGTTTTTATACAGGATAATCTTCACTAAAAGATTAGATTTTATTAGGAGGGATTGAGGATGAATAATTACAGACTTCTAATTCAATATGATGGGGGAAGGTACAAGGGTTGGCAGAGGCTTGGAAACGAGGAAAATACCATTCAAGGTAAGATTGAAAATGTCCTTAGTAAAATGGTAGGAGAGCCCATAGAAATAATTGGAAGCAGTAGAACCGATGCCGGGGTTCATGCCTTGGGTCAGGTGGCCAATTTTAAAATTGTCAAAAGTATACCGGAAGAAGAAATCAAAGCTTATATGAACCATTATCTCCCTAATGATATCAGTATTCTAGAGGTCACAAAGGTGAGTGAACAATTTCATGCCAGATTCCATGCCAAGGATAAAACCTATCTATATAAGATTTGGAACCAGGAGCATTCCAATCCATTTATGCGCAAATACAGTATGCACATTCCTGAAAAATTAGATGTCAAGAAAATGATAGAGGCAAGTCAGCATTTTATTGGAGAACATGATTTTACCGCTTTTTCCAATGCAAAATCCAAGAAAAAATCCATGGTTCGAAGGATTTTATCCATTGAGATAAATGAAGAGGAGGGCTTTATCAACATTCGAATAAGAGGGGATGGCTTTCTCTACAATATGGCTCGTTGGATGCTAGGTACCCTAGTGGGAGTCGGTCTAGGAGAGATTGAGGCTCAAAGTATTCCAGAAATCATATTATCAAAACAACGAAATCGAACTGGAAATATAGCGGAAGCCTGTGGCCTGTATTTGGAAAGAATTAATTATTAAAATATAAAAAAGCATTATGAAAGTAATGGTTTCCAGACTTTCGGTAAGAATAGCCGATTGATGGAAGCCTTGTTTTTTATCTACTATTTAAAACACACGCAAGAAGTATTTTTTCAAAATACGATGTTTCAAGCCGTGCGGAGCTCATTAGCACCCTGCTTTACACTTTTGTTCAAGTAAGTGTTTTTGTAAAGCGTTCTATTGAGATTTTTAATTGCTTTTAAATACATAGTTTAGTACAATTTATTTAGAAGTAAAATTTTGATTAAGGAGATGGATTTAGTGGATTTTGTTTTAATATGGGTAGTACCTTTTTCAATAGTCTTAATATTATTGTTTTATCTTTTATGGATCAATGGCTATCTGATAAATAGTAGAAAAACCGCTATTTTATTCGTAGGTTCATTTAGGCGGAAAAATAGATGTAAGATTAAATTCAAATCTTGTAATGGTTATATTAAAAAAGTGCTTAAATTAAGAGAAAGTCGCAATTATAAATTTACATTAAACAGTAATATTACAAAAGGAGATGTCACGGCTGAAATACAGGACGTAAACAAAAAGATATTATTACAGTTAGATAAAAATAATCCTGAAACAGCTATAAATTTAGAGAAAAATCATCGGTATTATCTCGTTTTAAGGTTTGTAAAAGCAGACGGTGAATTGGACCTTACTTGGAATTAGAACTAATTAAGCAAAGGTAAATAGATGGTTAATATATGTCTTAAAATCAAAGGTTTTCAGACTTCAGTAGAATTACTGATAGCTGGAAACCTTATGTTATCCTACTGATAAATGAATAGGACGAAGATAAAGGATGTCTGTAAAAACTTAGAGATATCAAGTTAAAAATATTTGTCTTGAAAAAGTAATATGGTAAACAGCACTTAGAAGCCTGCATTAAAAAGCGAGTGCAGGCCGTATGAAGCACTGATTAATGAAGAAGAAATATTCAAAAATTGCAACCATGAGAATAAGAGTATGAGTAATACGAATAGCATGGTTAATATCAAGGTGTTTTTGAATTTATTTGAAAGGGATCGTTTATATAACACTTCGAAAGAGAGTTAAAGTGAAGTCTTTTTTTGTTATTTTTTACGAAATATTTAAACCAAATACGACTTATTTCACTATAAAGGGTGGTAAATTGACAATAATTTGTTAATAAGTTACAAAAACACCCAAAATAATCGTTAATTTTGAAGTATTTACAAAAAGTAATACATAAGATATTATAAATATATCGTTTCACCTATCTATTCTACCAAATCTACCAAGTCGTAAGACTATCTATTTTATTCCCGCTATAAAATACCTAGGGGAGGATTCTGTTTAAAATGAAGATAGCATTTTGGAGTAATGTAAATGATTATGGTATGGTTTCGTCCAATTTGGCAGCAATTAGCGTTGCCAGCGTTATACGTTTTCCGTATAAAATTGTTACATTCGAAAATCACTTAAAATACAATAGTTTGGGAAGAGCATATTTAGGCAATAATCATCCACCCATGCTTCATGATGTTGGAACAAATTATTATGAAGGAGATGGTATTGAGGGATTAACTAGAAAAATTTATCGTGGAAATTATGAGCCTAGAGCAATCCATAGATACATTAAAGACGTAATTCACAAACATCTCTATTATATTCCCAAAAACAGAGTCGTACATACAGAAATCTTTGATTATGAATTTAACTATTGTTTTATACAGCTACAACATATACTAAGATCATATGTTGATATATGTCTAATTGACACAGCTTCTTATAACTGTCTAAGTACAAAAACTATTTTAGATCAAGCAGATCTAGTTGTTGTAAATCTCAATCCGAATCCAGATTTCCTTGAGGATTTCTTTCTAAATTACTCCTCGTTGATACCAAAAGCAATTTTAATTATTAACAGTAACAACAATCGATCGATACATAAAAGAAGTGCAATGCTACTTAGAAAACATGAAATTCCAAGAGGGGACATTTGTATACTTCCTATGAATGAAGGATATCAAGAAGCATTTCTCTATGGAAATGTTGTGGAATATATTTATTCGAACTATCACTGTAATAAAGACAATCCCAATTATCTGTTTATCCAGGCATTGAAACGGTCTGCCTATACTATGATAAAAAAGGCGGAATACCTATGTTTAAATGAGAAAACTGGTAAATAAAAAAGGATATTCATGAGGTAGTAAATGAGAATAAAAAAGAGAATACGAAAATCCTACAGGCAAAATATTTTTGTTGTTTTGCTTTGTATAGTTGTAATAGGTGGAGCAGCAGTATTTACATGTATATTTTTTACGGATCAAATTCGATACTATTATGTATCTCAATTAAATGAGGCTAACTATGTAATTGAACAGAATCAGAAAGTTATTTATGTAGCCTCAACTGATATCATGCCAGGGGATTATATTACAAAAGAAAATATTGAAAGAATATCTGTTTTTACTTCGCAGTCGGAGAAGGTTTTTATATCTCAGGATGATATCGGGAAATTAGCATTGATTAACATCCCTGAAGGTACACATATCACAAATATGATGCTGACTGAGAATGTTGTGGCATCTCAGGTAAGAGAGATTGCCTATAATATGATACACATCAGCTCTAATATATGGAGCAATGATACCGTTGATCTACGCATATCCTATCCCAATGGTGAGACTTATATTGTACTTTCAAAAAAGATAGTTCAAAAATTGGATACAGACACCTCTACATGCATATTTTGGCTTGACGAGGAGGAATTGCTGCGAATGTCTGCTGCCATCGTTGATGCTGGATTATATTCTGGAACAAAACTGTATCTAACAAAGTACATAGAACCGAACATCCAAGGGGCTTCGATTGTAAATTATACACCAAGCTTGTCCATTCTCACCTTAATAGAAAATGACCCTAATATCGTAGATCGATGTTCTCAAAAATTAAATAAGGATCTTAGAAAAGCATTAGAGAATCGCCTGGCCGATAATATGGAACTGGATGTATCTGAAATTAGTTGGGACATTAATTCTAACCTGTTCACATTTTCCGACGATACTAAAAAGAACAATACTAATTCTTTAGAAAAAGTCAATGAGGAGAGGGGAATAAGTAATGAGATGGAGGATAAGGAAATTGAATCCGACTATCTGATTTATATCCAAGAAGAAAGAGCAAAAGAGGGTGAAATCGAATATGGGGAATAATACGGTAGCTTACGTCGGATTGGATAATTTTGATATCATACTATATATCTCACGAGTACTGATGAAGCTTGGGAAAAAAGTATTATTGGTGGATCATTCAGAGACAATGGCAATCAAATACTGTATACCGCAGCCAAAGGGGTTGAATTGCCAAAGAGATATCATTACTTATCAGGGTGTTGATTTTACAAGTAAAATCCTTAGCAAACAGATGCAGGAAGAATATGATGATATTTTAATTTTATATGGATATCAAGAGCCGACATCGGATTTAGAGTTATGTAATCGAATTTGTTTTGTTACAGATTTATATATCAGTAATCAAGAGAGGTTAATGAATTTGATCCATGGTTATTCATCAACTGGTGTTAAGGATAAATCCTTATTAATTAAACATAAGGCAGATATTAAAGTTCGATTGGATTATCTTTTTGAATGTTTTCATAAAGAAGTAAATCCAGAAGACATTACGGTTCTCTATTATAATGAAATAGATGAAATAAACGCTCTTGTCTGCCAATATCATGGGGTCTATAAATTTAAAGATGTTTCAAAACATATAAAAAATTTTATCTTAGATGAAGTTAAGAAGTTACATCCGGAAATTAGAATAAAGATGATAACGAATGCCTTCCGGCTTGCTAGAAAGGGGAACTAGTATGAAAATTGTATTTTGGTCTCCGATTCATGGACAGGCAGGCACAACTAGCAATCTTCTTGTAACAGCACTGATATCCGGAATTTTGTTAAAGCAAAACTGCCTTTTGATGCAGACACATTTCAATCATAATAATTTGGAGGCTCCATTAATCGGCTGTAATTCATATAGTACTGCAAATTCGGAATTCTTTCGTGATGTTGGTCTTGATGCACTAATACGTAATTTTAAAGCATCTAGGTTAAATAAGGATATTTTAGAGAATTGTTGTATTTCATTGTTTGCCAATAGGATAAGCCTATTGCCTGGAACATCCAAAAGTAATCGAGAGTCCTTTGAAAATGAGATGGATATCCTGGCCATAAAACTTCTTCGGGAAATAGAAGAATATTATGATTACGTATTTTTGGATGTCTGCTCTGGAAAACATCCTTTGTCATTAAAACTAATCGAGGAATCGGATTTAACAATAATAAATCTGAGCCAGAATATGGAGATAGTATCTTCGTTTTTTACCACTTATCCAGAGCTAGCTCTGAAACAAGTCTTTTATCTGATTGGAAATTATGACCGAAATTCCAAATACAACATCCACAATATTCGTAGATCTTATTTTAAATATATTACCAGAAAAAATTCTGCTGTAATTCCATATAATACGGCCTTTATGGATGCCCAATGTGATGGTAAGGTAATTGAATTTATTAGAAAATACTTGGATTGTGGAAAAAAGAATACAAACTATTATTTTATTTCAAAATCAATAGCAGCTTCAGAGAAACTTCTAAAAGTTGCCTCCTTGGAAAAAGGTCATCAGAATGGAGCTTATAAATATGGGCGGTTCATTAAGCAATAATCTATTAATATGTTTCATTGTCATAATAACTCTTGTTATCATTTGCTTTATATTTAAAAAGGATAAAGATTATGATACCGAGGTGAAGCAGGAAAATATTTATTCCATATCTTATTTAAAAGAAGGGATACGATCTCTGTTTAACGAGATTATCAATCAAAATATTGCAGAGTTGTACTTAAACAAAAAGGAAACAAAAAAGAGGGAACAGCAAAAAATTAGATTAAATACAGCCCTTCGATCCTGTGCTCAAGGAAATATTGGTGAAAAAGAGTTTGTTAAGGATTATATTAAGGATCTTCTGCAGAATCATTTACAGATTAGTGGAGAAACCATAGATTTAGTAATTCCTTTCTCGAAATCAGAGCAGTTAAGTGTCCAAGATAAATTTGAAATTTTATTATATATTATGAAAAGGCAATATTATAATCAAGCATTTGCTAAGATGTGTGAAATCTGTGGATTTGATATGCCTAAGAAGAATGAGTATGGTACATATTATGAAATAACTGGGGAAGATATTGAAGATGCATATTTACAATATAGAAGCTCCTTACGGTATCTTGATAAACTAGAAATACTATCCCAAAGGATCTATCAGGAAACCTACGGATTTTCAGTTATTGATGAGATTAGAGATATGTGTATCGATGGAATATCTGGTGGTGTATCCGGTGTTTCTAGTGAAATGTATGACTATATGGAGGAAGTAATTCAGAATGATCAAGTGGAGAAAGACAAAACATATGATGGTATATGGGTTTTTCTCCATGGGAAGGCCATCCATCTATCTTTTTTAAGCTTTGGGAAGCAAAGCGAACTAATTCGGGTTTGTAAAAACCTATATCGACATGATAATGTTGGTCATTTGACATCGTCCAATGGATATAAACTTACCTATCTTTATGACGGCAGCAGAGTAGTAGTTGTACGACCGAAATTAGCATCCCACTGGGCGTTTTTCTTAAGGAAGTTTGATAGTTCTAAGCATATGTCCATGGACATGCTCATTAAAGATAAAGGGAAGGAAAATGTAATTGAGCTAATGAAATGGATGGTAAAAGGGTGTCTTAATATAATTTTATCTGGAGATCAAAATTCAGGTAAGACAACAGCCTTAAAAGCCATGGTACAGTTTATTGACCAGAGATATCCAATCCGTACCACGGAACAAGAATTTGAATTAGCTCTAAATAATCGATATCCCCATATGAATGTGGTGGCTTTTCGCAGTTGTGATGAGGTAGGAATCATTGATTCTATAAACATACAAAAGAAGACAGATGCTGCCATAATGATCTTAGGAGAGGTAGCAAGCATGGAATTAGCAAATGCTTTTATTACCTTAACACAAGCAGGAACAAAGTCCACCTTATGTACCTGCCATTGTGTAACAACAAAGGATTTAATTGATTACTTCCGTAATGCAGCCTTAGGGTCGGGCACTTTCTCTACGGAGATGATTGCTGAGGAGCAGGTGGCCAACTCAATCAATATTGATATTCATTGGGAAAAATCCGGTGACGGACATCGCTACATTAGCCATATAACAGAGATTGTACCGGATCAAAGCGAGAATGAATGGCCAGAAGATACTTTAGAATGTATTGCAGAAGGTCTGAAACGACTGAATAAAAAAAGAGCCTATGAGCTTAGGGAGATCATTAGATTCGAAGACGGAGAATATCTCATTAAAAACTCTCTAAGTGATCGTTTGGTCAATAAAATAATGAAAAGTTTATCAGAAGAAGAAAGAGAAAGATTTATAACATTTCATAATTATATGAAAGCCGTTTCTAACATTTAAGTAAAGGGTAATAAGGCTTGGAATAAGCAGCCTTACCTCAGTTCGCAAGCATAAAGATGGAATCTGGCAGCAATAGAATTCTCGCCAAGAGTAGTCTGGCAGCAATAGAATTCTAAAGAGAAGTCTAGCAGTTATAGAATTCCATCACCAATAGAAATCTAGCAGCATCAATGGATCATAAATACATAATGAAAAAATGAACTGGAATAAAGCAAATTCAAAATAATAAACATTAGGGTTAAAGGAATTGGTTTCATTGAATAGACAATTACTTCTAAGTATGGCAATT
>DUNZ01000198.1 GCA_012839085.1 Clostridiales bacterium | reverse complement strand
TCGATATACTTTCGATACCCCCCCACTAGCATGCAGAAATAGTAAACAAAAACTTAGTTTACTGTCCCTGCATGCTATTTTTCATTAATGATTGACTAAGTTTATCTTGCCTAAGTAGATGCAAGTGATATCTTTTCTATTCAATCAAGATATTTTTCCGATTCTTTATGATGTATATTCTATTCCATCAGGATGTTTTTTCTGTTATAGCAGGATGCCTTTTCTATTCCCTCAGATATCTTGTCTGCTTCATTCGAATATCATGTGGTTCCTATAGAAAGATTTCTCCATACAAGCTTAATACTGGGTACTTGAGTGTTTGGAACATTAGTTTTAATCCAGCTATCTAGGCTTCACGGTAGATGAAGGGTCAGTCAATGAAATGTTAGGAATTGTAATAGTTATTGGGAAAGGATATAATAAATGTAATATAATTTTTCAAATTATGAAGTATATTGATATGAAGGAAGTAAGGATTTACCTGGTAATATAAAGAGAGTATTACAATGCCAATATTTAAATGCCATATTTATATTAGGGGAGGGAAGGGTTATGAAAGGAAAAGATCTTGCTTTTCTAAAGGATACCTTATCTTTTTGGAAGGATTTAGATGAGTTACAACAAAGAACTTTGGAAGAGTCGATTGTAATAAAGAATTTTCGTGTTGGTGAATCCATGAGAGGTAGCTCAGATCAATGTTCCGGCTTGTTTTTAATCAAAAGTGGTCAGGTTAGGGCTTATATTATCTCAGAGAGTGGTAGAGAAATTACCTTATATCGTTTGTTTGAACGTGATGTCTGTATTTTTTCTGCTTCCTGTATCATGAAAAATATAGCATTTGAAGTTTACGTGGAGGTTGAAAAGGATACTCAGGCTTACTTGATACCTACCCTGGTTTTTCAAAATCTATCAAAAAAAGTGCTTGCAATTCAGACCTTTGCCAACGACTTGATGGCATCTCGATTTACCGATGTAATGTGGATTATGGAACAGGCATTATTTAGTAGTTTTGATAGGAGATTAGCAACCTTTTTAATCGAGCAATCAAATATTGATGAATCCGATGAATTGGTGATTACCCATGAAAAGATTGCAAATCATTTAGGAACTGCCAGAGAAGTAGTTACTAGAATGTTGAAATATTTTCAAGAGGAAGGTATGGTAAACTTAAGTAGAGGAAAGATTATGATTGTGAATCGAGATAAACTTCAAGAGTTGTATTCTTAGAATATTTGTAAAGGAAGACTAAGATGAATTATAAAATGATAAAAGAACGATTATTGGAACTAGCGGAGGATGGGTACCGGGAATTTTCAACATCCCTAACTCCCGGTAAGGATAATATTTTAGGTGTTCGTTTGCCTGCTTTAAGAAAGTTAGCCAAGGAAATTGCTAAGGGTGACTTTCGCCAATATCTGAAGGAAGCCAAGGATGATACCTTCGAGGAAGTTATGCTTCAGGGGATGGTGATTGGAGCTTGCAAAGCAGATATAGAGGAAGTTCTCCATTTAACAGCTAACTTTATCCCCAAAATAGATAACTGGGCGGTCTGCGATAGTTTCTGCAGTAGCCTGAAGATAACAAAAAAACACTTAAGCAGAGTATGGGATTTTTTAATTCCCTATCTTAGCTCAGATCAGGAATTTGAAATCCGCTTTGGGCTTGTAATGCTATTGAACTATTATGTCTTACCGGAATATGCACAAGCTGCTTTCGAATATTTAGATAGGATTCACCATGATGGATATTATGTAAAAATGGGTCTTGCTTGGGCGATTTCCATTTATTTTATTAAGATGCCAGAAGTAACAATGAACTACCTACGAAAGAATCAATTGGATGATTTCACATATCATAAGGCCTTGCAAAAAATACTGGACTCCTATCGTGTGGACAATCAAACTAAAATGCTCATAAGAGCTATGAAACGACATAAGTAAGTGTAATTGGAAATAGTTGAGAATTAGTTATGATTATGATAAACTAAATATAATTTGATTCTATTATATAGGGATCTGCAAAGGAGGTTGTTATGAAACTTACATTTTTAGGCGCAACCCATGAAGTAACTGGGAGTTGTTTTTATCTTGAGGCTTGTGGAAAGCATATGTTGATTGACTGTGGAATGGAACAGGGAAAGGATACCTTTGAAAATCAGGAAATCCCGATTCCGGCTTCGCAAATTGATGCGGTCTTGCTAACCCATGCCCATATGGATCATTCAGGAAAGCTCCCTATGTTATATAATCGGGGATATCGTGGGAAAATTCATACAACTGGTGCGACCAGAGCCTTATGTGATATTATGCTTCGTGATAGTGCTCATATTCAAATGACAGAGGCTGAATGGAGAAACCGTAAGGGAAAACGATCTGGGGAAAAACCCTTTGTACCTATTTATACGATGGAAGATGCTTTAATTGCCATACGCAACATCATTCCCCATGAATACGGCTCTATTTTTACTTTATATGATGGGATTCAAGTGCGTTTTACGGATGTAGGCCATTTGCTTGGCTCAGCCAGTATTGAGATATGGGTAACAGAAGAAGGCATGACAAAGAAAATAGTTTTTTCTGGAGATATCGGAAATATAAATCAACCATTAATAAATGATCCACAATATATTAAGGAAGCAGATTATGTGATTATGGAATCTACCTATGGGGATCGGAACCATGGGGAACGACCAGATTACATTAAGGAGTTAAGTAAAATTTTGCAGACTACCTTTGACCGTGGAGGAAATGTAGTGATTCCTTCCTTTGCCATAGGAAGAACTCAGTTTCTCTTATATTACATAAGAAAAATCAAAGAAGATAATTTGGTCAAAGGTCATGGGAATTTTAAAGTTTTTGTTGACAGTCCTTTAGCCGTTGAGGCGACCCAGATTTTTAGTGAAAACATTCAAGGTTATTTTGATAAAGAGACCATGGACTTAGTAAAGAAGGGAATTAACCCAATTGCCTTTCCAGGTCTGGTAACTACAATTACATCGGAGGAGTCGAAAGCGATTAATTTTGATGATGAACCCAAAGTCATTATTTCTGCAGCTGGTATGTGTGATGCCGGAAGAATCAGACATCATTTAAAACATAATTTATGGAGAAGGGAGAGTACCATCCTTTTTGTAGGGCATCAAGCAGCAGGAAGTTTAGGTAGGATTATTTTGGATGGAGCAGATGAGGTAAAATTATTTGGAGAACAAATCAAGGTGAATGCCGAGATTCGAAGACTTTCTGGAGTGAGCGGCCATGCGGATCGGAATGGTCTTCTTACTTGGCTTTCCAGCTTTCAAAAGAAACCGGAAAGAGTTTTTGTAGTTCATGGGGATGATCAAGTTTGTATAGACTTTACCGAATATATTAGCAAGGAATTGGGTTACTCAGCAGTTGCCCCTTATAGTGGTGCAGTATATGATTTGAAAGACAATGTCTGCCTGGTAGAAGGTATGAGGATACCAGTGGAAAGTAGGAGCAAGGGCATAAGTCAGAAAGAAACTGCATTTGATCGTTTGATGAAGGCAGGAAAACGTTTGCTTACGGTGATCGCCCGTAACAAAGGAGGAACCAATAAGGACTTGGCTAAGTTTACCAGTCAGATTAATTCTCTTTGTGATAAATGGGATCGATAAAATAAAAACAGTAAAGAAGGGGACTGTCGCACGAAATGTGCGGCGCCCTTTTTACATTAGTGATGTTTATCACATATTAAATTTACAAAAATTGCATGTGACTATCAACAGAGATACGTTGTCACTCGGTTGCCGCACATAGCGGTACATAAGGTTGTGACAGAGGAGAACATCTGCCACAACCTAAGTACCGATGGCGGCAAACGGTCACTTTATGGATGAATAGTCACACGCTATACATTTACAAATCTTGCAAAGCCTGTATTCAGGTCTATTAAAGTACTGCATTTTTTATAAATACAACTTAAAACTAGCATAAATAGATAAAGAAAGACTATTTTTAGGCAAAAAGGAATTGCCTGAAGCATGCACACTCAAACCAATGGTATTTATCAAGAAGTATGTTCTCATTTTCCAATAATAAGATTGTTTTTTAATAAGGTAAAATAATGTAGAATAGTATTTGACATTACCGAGGTTTTCAAATACATTATTACTATAAATTTTATTCAATGAACTAATTATATACCAATAGAAAAGACGGATAGTTATAAGTGTAACAACTATCGGCTTGGAGGACATAAGATTGAAAGATACACAGATCATGGGACAAATCAAAAAGATCGTATGGGTGGCTATAGTTATATTTTTTCTAATTATAATTGGCTTCATATTTATGCAAAACCAATCTGGAAAAAAGCAAAGAGAAGAGATTTTGTTAATCAATTTTTTTGGTAAACAAAGAATGTATTCTCAGCAAATTAGTAAGGATGCCAGTAGAATCTATGTATTACAAAATTCAATTGATAGTGGTTTAAGTGATCCTTCTTTGGAGGAGAACAAAACTAAACTGATCGAAATAAAAAATAACTTTCAAACAGCTAGGAAGCACTTTTCTCACAACTTGGAAGCTATGAATGAAGGACATTTGTTGATAGATTCTTATCCGATTCATCTTGAAAATGAGATGAAAGAAGCCAATTCTTATCTTAAGGAAATCAATTTGTTATGGGCTGAATTTGAACTAGCAATTGATACCTTGTTGAGTGCATCCAATGGGACAGATATGTATGAAGCAGCTCAATTTATTAATAATCATAACATGGAGTTATTGGGGCTAATTGATACGATATCAGAAAAGATACATGAAGAATTATTTAAATCCAATAAAAATATTCAAAGGATTATTTACCTTTTAATTATTTTACTAAGCATCACTACTATTTTTATTGCCGGACACTTTGTAAAGTATATTATGCTGCCCTTTAAACATTTATATCAAGGGATTAGTGAAATTGGTTTGGACAAGGAAACATTTGATAAAAAGGAAACTATGAATAAGAATATTGCTCCTATGGTCACTGAGATTGGCGCGATGTTTCAGAAAATAAACAACCTAATTTCACTCATTGAGAATATTAATAATAATGATTCTTTTATGGATACCTTGAACTTTATCAATAACACCTTCTCTGCTTACGTTCCCTATAATTATATAGGAATTGCTTTAATTGAAGAAGATAAGAAGCTACTTAAGGCTTCCTTTGGAGTTTCGGATGGAAGTATTACTGGTATGCCAGAGAACTTGCTGGGCTATTCTTGGCCGATTCGTGAAACTATTCTTGGGCATTTGCTTGAAACGGGGCAGGCGCGTATTATAAATGATTTGGAAGAGTATACATCAGGGAAACCAAAGAAAATTTATAATGAAATCTTGTTAAAATCTGGTATCAGAGCATCGATTTCACTCCCCTTATTTGTATCTGGAAAGCCGGTTGGGGTTATCTTCTTTTCCAGTAAAACCAAGAATGCTTACCATAATGAACATCTTAAATTCTTAAGAACATTAGCCAATAGTATCGCAATTAGTTTGGATCGAAATATATTTATTAATGATATTATGTATAGTAGTATTCTTGCCTTGGCTAAATTAGCAGAGACTAGGGATGAGGATACTGGGGAACATCTTGAGAGGATGAAGAAGTATTCTAGGAAAATCGCAGAGCTTTTATACAATCATAATATCTATACCTCTGAGATTAACTTTGAATATATGGATAAAATTGAACGGTTCAGTCCTCTTCATGATATTGGGAAAGTTGGCATTCGAGATGAAATCCTTCGAAAGCCAGGAAAGTTAACAGCTTCCGAATATGAGGAAATGAAAAGGCATGCTGCCTATGGAGCTGAAGTTTTACGGACGGCGGAAGAAAATTTATTGAAGAAGGGTAAAAGCTTATTTGATATGGGCATAGAAATTGCAGAGGGACACCATGAAAAATGGGATGGTAGCGGTTATCCTAAGGGGAAGAAAGGTTTAGAAATTCCTTTAAGCGCCAGAATTGTGGCGGTAGCTGATGTCTTTGATGCCTTAACCAGTAGGCGACCCTACAAAGAAGCCTTTACTTTAGACCGATCCTTCGAAATCCTTAAGGAAGGCAGAGGAAAACATTTTGATCCTGTTATTGTGGATGTATTCTTAGAAAACAGAGATGTTATAGAAAAGATGTACCATAAATTTG
>DUNZ01000032.1 GCA_012839085.1 Clostridiales bacterium | reverse complement strand
TCTGCATGTAAATCATCCTTTAAGGAAGTCTCATTGGTTAAATCCTTTACCTCTACTCCTAATTGCTCTGCTACTAACTCTTTAATCTTGTTGAAATCCATTTTTCATTTCCTCCTGTTTAAATTAATATTTTTTAATTTTACATTCTTTTATTAATTATTTTTTAAGTTCTTGGATAATTTCTTTTTTATTTGTTATCTTTATTATTTTTCTTTTTTATTTGTTATCTTTATTATTTTTCTTTTTTATTGTTTCTTTTCTTTTAATCTTACATGACATAGCTATTTAACTGAGCTCATATCTACATCAAGGCCAAGTTTTTACTTTTTATCTCATATGACATAGCCATTTAACCCCAAATCACCTCTAAAAAGCCCCTAAACTTAAGCCCATTCCATCAGGATGGCTCCACTGGTCATACCACCACCAAATCCTACTAGAATAATTTTATCTCCAGCGGATATGATCTCTTTGCGATTCATTTCATCCAATGCAATCCCTATGGATGCTGCAGAAGTATTACCATAACGCTCCAAATTAACATAAAATTTATCCAAAGATATATCGGAAATCTTGGCAGCGTGTTCTATTATTCGAAAGTTTGCCTGATGGGTGATGATATACTGAATATCTTCTTTCTCCATCTTGGCTTTCGATAAAAGAAGTTTTATATTGTCTGCGATACTTCTAACTGCATATTTAAAAACCTCCTGCCCTTTCATTAAAATGTAAGGAACATCTGTGGTTTCTGGCTGAACATAGGGATTCTTTAAAGTAATGGATGGCAAAGTCAGATAGGATTGTTTCTCTCCGTCACTGAAAAGATGATGGGCAATCATCCCTCCCCTGCTGCTTTGGGAAACAGACATCACAACTGCTCCTGCTCCGTCTCCAAATAAAACACAGGTAGACCTGTCATTCCAATTCAGCACTTTAGATAGGGTCTCAGCTCCAATTACCAATATCTTTTGATATACACCATTTTCAATAAACATTGCACTGGTAACCATGGCATAGATCATTCCAGTACAGGCAGCACTGAGGTCAAAGGCAGCTGCCTTTTTAGCTCCTAATCTTTCTTGAACCATACATGCAACACTAGGCATAAAAGAATCTGGTGTAATGGTTGCGCAAATGATTAAGTCTAAATCCATGGCACTTATATTGGCATTCTCTATGGCTTTCAAGGCCGCATAATAAGCCATTTCGGAAGTGCTTTCGCCCTTAGATATCCTTCTTTCTTTAATCCCAGTTCTTGAGGAAATCCATTCATCACTGGTATCTACTATTTCAGCCAAATCATCATTTGTCATTATATTATCTGGCACATAACTTCCTGTGCCTATGATTCTTGCATGTTGCATATCAATCCTCCATGTCATTTCTTAGGTCCATTCATATAGATCTCCTTTAAATGCTGGTTCAGTTTCTTCAGGGCAACTAATAAAACTTCTTCTTCCTCATGAGAAAAATCACTCATAATTGCTTTCACCATATCCATGTGGAATTTTTCATGAATTCGATAGGCAAGCTTACCTCTTTTGGTTAAACATACATTCACAATTCTGCGATCTGTATCACTGCGCCTTCTTTCCACATATCCCTTCTTGATCAACTTGTCAATGGCAATGGTTAATGTACCCATGGTAATCTCCAACTGTGAGGCAATCTCTGACATGGTCTTGGAACCGTATAATCCCACTGCTTCAATGGTGTGGATCTCCGTAATAGAGATATCACTAAAGGCTCCCTGCTTTATAGAGAACTCTTCAATCCGATTAACGTCATCATAAACCTCCACAAGCAATCGATTAATCTCATTCAGCTTTTCATTCACATACTTCACTCCTAATTGTTTTGAAATCCAAATATTTTGATAATCAAAATATATATTATAATGACGATCCTGTCAAGGGTTTTTTTCCCTCTTACATAATTATTCAAAAAGACAGATATTTGTTCATATTTTATACATAATTGTAAAATATGATCCAAACATCAGAAATTATATACAGTCTTAATTAAAAATCATCCTTCAGCTGGAATACACATTTTTTCTATCAGCAAAGCTTCAATATCTATATTAC
>DUNZ01000031.1 GCA_012839085.1 Clostridiales bacterium | reverse complement strand
GAAGACTTTGTTCGAAGCTTTCTTGTGCTACGAATTCAAGCAACTGAACATTGAAAATAGAATAGGAGAATCAACATGTGTGGAATTATTGGTTATACCGGTCAATTGGAATCTATAACTATATTGCTGGAAGGATTAAAAGCCTTGGAATATCGCGGATATGATAGTGCTGGGATATCATTTTTTCATAATAATCAAATCCAAACAGTAAAGACAACTGGTAAGGTAAGCGAGCTAGAAAGAAATGTTATAGAAACCCATCGGCAAGATTTAAGTAGTACTTGTGGAATTGGACATACCCGCTGGGCAACCCATGGCGGTGTCACGGATATCAATTCCCATCCCCACACCTTTGGAAATGTTACTTTAATTCATAATGGCATTATTGAAAATTATCATCAAATTGAATTAGAGTTTGCAACCATGGGAAAATACCCCAGATCACAAACAGATTCGGAAATCGCTGCTATGCTAATCGATCATCTTTATCAAGGTAATCCAACCGAAGCCATCAAAAAGGCAGTGAAACGTCTGGAAGGCTCCTATGCCTTCTGTATATTATTTCATGATCAACCGGATGTAATCTATAGCATCCGTTTGGGAAGCCCTTTGGTTGCATGTCATAATAGCCAAGGCTCATTTATCGCCTCCGATTTAGTAGCTTTACTTCCCTACTCCAAGGATTATTTTGTACTTCCAGAATACCATATAGCAAAGTTGACCAAATCGGAAATTATCGTTACTGATTTTGATGGAACTATCATTAGCCCTAAGATGCTCCATGTAAATTGGGATATTCGATCAGCACAAAAAAATGGCTATCCTCATTTTATGTTAAAGGAAATCTATGAACAGCCAACTTCCCTTCATTCTACCCTTATACCAAGGTTGAATCAGGACTTTCTTCCAGATCTCACCATGGATCATATACCAAATAGGATTTTTGATTCAATAAATCGGATTATTATCGTGGCCTGTGGTACTGCTATGCACGCAGGATTAGTAGGAAAAATTTTGATGGAGAGATTGCTTCGAATACCAGTAACGGTTGAGCTAGCTTCAGAATTTAGGTATCAAGACCCCATTCTTTGTGACAACAGCTTGGTAATTACCATATCACAGTCCGGAGAAACTGCGGATACCCTAGCAGCCTTACGACTTGCAAAGGAAAAAAGTTCAACCACCTTATCTATTGTTAATGTGAAAGGTTCTTCCATTGCCAGGGAAAGTGATTATGTATTGTATACCCATGCCGGTCCAGAAATTGCGGTGGCTAGTACCAAGGCATATACCGCCCAACTAGCCTGCCTTTACCTCTTGACATATCATTTTGCATTATACAAGGAAAGGGTAACCATAAAAGAATGCCAAGAAGCCATGAAAAATTTCTCTGCTATACTACCAGCAATTCAAAAAACCTTAGAATTAGAGAATGAAATCAAAGAAATATCTCAAAATATTATCAAGACAAAAGATGTATTTTTTATTGGTCGTGGACTGGACTATGCCCTTTCCTGTGAAGGTTCCTTAAAGCTAAAGGAAATCAGTTATATTCATTCTGAGGCATATGCTGCTGGTGAATTGAAGCATGGCACTCTGTCCCTAATTACAGATGGAGTACCAGTGATTGCATTGGCAACTCAATCCCATGTATATCCTAAAATGATTTCCAATATTCGTGAGGTACGTGCAAGGGGAGCTAGAATAATTATCATAAGCAATGGAGATTTTCCAATGGAGAATTCCATTTATGATTATCGGATATCCTTGCCTATGGTGGATGATTTCTTAGCTCCATTTACGGCTGCTGTGACTTTACAATTATTAGCATACTACACCTCCCTTTACTTAGGGATTGATATGGATCAGCCAAGAAATCTTGCCAAATCTGTAACCGTTGAGTAAGATCCTGCCAGGCATTGGAAGAGTCTCCGAACCTTAATTAGTTGCACTCTTCCATAATATATCGTATAATACTTAACAACATGGAAAAGGAAGGATATTAAAGCTATGAATAATTTTAAAGAGATATCCCCCGAAGTTTTGCGAAAAAATCCATTCCAATTAATCGGCAAAGATTGGATGCTAATAACTGCCGGGGATGAAAACAAAGTAAATACTATGACCGCTTCCTGGGGTGGACTTGGAGTAATGTTCGGTAAAAATGTTGCTTACATCCTAGTTAGACCACAGCGTTACACCAAAGAATTTCTTGACAGGGAAGATACCTTTTCTTTGAGTTTTTTAGACAAATCATATAGAAAGACCTTGAATTATTTGGGATCGGTAACTGGACGAATGGAAGATAAAGTAGAAAAATCAGGTTTAACCCTGGCTTGGTTCGATGATACCCCTTATTTTGGAGAATCGACCAATGTTATTCTCTGCAAAAAATTATTTGTTCAACAATTACATGGGGACGGCATTTTAGATCCAAAATTGAAAAAAACCTGGTATCCAAACGAGGATTATCATTTCTTATACATTGCGGAAGTTACTAAAGTCATGAAGGCTACTAGGTAAACATTTGTAAGCAAGTTCAGATTATTTGCTTGTATGGAATTTGATAATCATAGGTAACAACAATGAAAGGCTTTTATCCATAGACGATTGGTGGATAAAAGCCTTTCATTATTAATCATATTATTTTATATCTGATTTGTTAAATGCAAAAATTCCAATTCCAGTTGATACAATCAAATACACAAGACCTACAATGAGGGCTCTTATATAAGTACTGCTTGATAAATCCATACTCATATAAAACTGGGAAATATTATACTGGATACTAAATTCAGTGAATTTAATCTTACTATCAAATAAATATTCTAAAAGACTAAAAATTAAAGTTCCAAAACTTATAACCCCCAATATATTGATAGCAATTACACCGCCATTATTCCTTACAATCATTGCAATCATTACAAACAAGGCGGTAAGAGCTGTATACAATAGCATTTCAATACCAATAATCGAGAACAATTCCCCTACCGTAGCAGCTGTAAAGGTACCAAATTTACCGGTTACTATGGTACCAGCTATAACACTTGCAATAAATAAAACAAATATCATAATAAAGAGTGCCGCTATCATGGTAATTAGTTTCGAAGCGTATACCAAAGCACGATGATAACCTTTTGATATGGTATTTTTCATGGTTCCATGTACAAACTCTGATGTAATAAAAATTGCTGAGAAGATAGCAATAAACATTTGAATATCGCCACCAGTAAAGGCAATTAATCCATAAGAAATTCCGTCTTTAAAACGTAGTGTCGAGGGAAGACCTTCCATTCCCTCTAATTGGGTTGTTGCCACCTTCAAAGCCCATTTCTCCATAAAAATACTGAGGCAAAGTAAAGCAGATACAATGGTGGTACATATATAAAATGATTTACTTCTAAATAATCTGTAAAAATCTGATCGTAATAATTTACCCATAGGAAACCTCCAATTTTAAACTGTTTGATAGTTGATAGCAGGTTGATTCATCAGCTGCATAAAATAACCTTCCAAATCTTGTCCTACAACCATACTAGATGAAACAAGGATACCGTTTTTCGCCAACTCCATATTGATCTGTCCCGCATTGTTGATTTCTTTCTGAATCCGGATTGTATTACCATCAACAATTTTAAAGCTTTGAATGTTAAGATTTTGAGATAAGACATCTGCAGCCCCTTGCACATTGTCTACCTTTACCTCCAACTCTCCTGCGCAACGGTTTGTCAGCTCCTGACTGGAAAATTCATCTACCAAAATCCCATTATTAATAACTCCATAACGATTGGCTATTTTGGATAGTTCACCTAAGATATGGCTTGAAATAAGAATGGTTATCTTTCTTTCTCTATTCAAACGAAGGATTAATTCTCTAACTTCTTTAATTCCTGTTGGATCCAAACCATTAATGGGCTCATCCAACATTAAAAATTCTGGATCTCCTAATAGTGCCACTGCAATTGCCAGTCGTTGCTTCATACCCAAGGAGAAATTTTTTGCCTTCTTCTTACCTGTGTCAGTTAAACCCACCAGGGAAAGCATTTCATCAATTGTCCCCTCTGGATTAAGACCAAGCATGCGACAATAATAATACAAATTTTGTCGGGCGGTCATATTGGGATATACCGCAGGATTTTCAATCATTGTCCCAGTTCTTTTTCTTTGATTTACCAAATCTGAACTTTCAAAAAGTTGGATCTCACCTTTGCTAGGCCTTGCCAATCCAGAGATCATACGAATAAAAGTGGTTTTTCCAGCACCATTTTTACCAATAAATCCGTATATATCCCCTTGTCGTACATTCATGTTTAAATCGCTTACAGCAGCTTTTTTACCGAACATTTTTGTTAAGCCGCTTGTTTGCAGTACATATTCCATTGATTGTTCCTCCTATTTTATTGAATCACTATAGAAACTATACGTCATATTTTACCAGATATTTATTATAAAATCATTAAAATTTTCTAAGAATTTCTATAAAAATTATAATATACCTAGATTATTCATCTAGTTATTTCTAACGATGCTTCGCACCGCATTGTTACTGGTTTTATTCTGATTTTATACGTTCACTTAAAAAGTGAAAAATAATTGCATAGAAAAAGAGCCTCTTCTT
>DUNZ01000030.1 GCA_012839085.1 Clostridiales bacterium | reverse complement strand
TCTTTTCTTTTTGGTTTTACTAAGTTTGAGTCTTAAACTGTGTTGCAAAACTCATTCATCAGCCAATGGTTAGACGTATGATTAGAAGTCAGGAGCAGCAAATAGCTGGTTCTTGCCAATCTTAATTTTTCTTCTAACCCTAATTAGTAAAAGAAATATGTGTTTTTAGAAATTAAAAATACTTGAGTTTTAAATTCCAGCCCTTTGGTAGGTAAGATTTGGTCTTGCTAAGCATGTCGTTCACCAAGGGAATTACATCTTCTTCTTTCGCTTTGGCTTTGACCAAGGGATCATTTAAGAATGCTTTAACAACTAGGTCTTTCTTGTAAGTCAGAGCAGCTTCAAGGGTATAGACATGATTTTCAATGTGAGGCATAATTAGTTGACGAATTTCTTCCGGAAGCTTACCTGCAAATACTGGTGTAATAGAGTCTTTGCTAAATACAGCATTGGTTTCAACAACAGCGTTGGCTGGAAGATTTGCAATTTGCAGATATGTATTGGGGATATTGACATTACTTACAATTCGTTTTAGTCCGCAAAGAGCCTGAATTAATAATACTCCTTCTTCTCCGGAAGATTTAAGTTGAATTTCTTCCTCTCCAGATACCAATCGTTCACTTCTTTCTAAACGTTTCTTTAAATCATCTTTTCTCCAATCCACTGTGGTAAGTCCAAATTTCCAGCTACGTACAGTTGCTGGATCATTCAGGTATTCATCACCAGGCATAAACTCTGCTAGGTGGCGATCACCTGCTGCTGCGATTAAGCCGTAGCGTTTAAATAAATCAAATTTTACAAGGTGAGCACATTCAAAGCTATTATTAGCCCAGTTATTATCATTTTCACAATAGCCCTCTCTACCATGTTCCTTGATGTATGCTTCATATACAGGAAAAAGATCAATTCCCTTATAAGATGCTTGGTCAAACCAGGTAAAATGATTGATACCAAGGACATTTACATGAATATCATGGCGATCCACACCGGAAAGACCAAAGGTTTTCTCGCAGATTCCCTTTAGAACATTCTGAGTTCCGAAGACTTCATGACAACAGCCGAAGGCTTTTATCTGTGGGAATATTTGATATAAGGTCTTAAGGCAAAGGGACATAGGATTGGTATAATTAATGACCCAAGCCTTTGGGGAGTGTTTTTTGATAGCTTCTGCTATGGTGACAAACATAGGAATGGTTCTAAGGGCTCTTATGATGCCACCAGGACCTGTAGTGTCTCCTACAGACTGATAAATTCCCAGTCGTTCTGGCAGGTGGACATCCCAATACATTTCATCAAAAGTGCCAGGGAGAATGGAAATTATAACGAAATCACAACCACTTAAGGCTTCCTCTAAACTATGGCAGGTCAGATAATCCCATTTACCAACTGCATCCTTGTGAGCGGTAATGCGATTACCGATAATTTCATTGTTTTTTGCTGCCCTTTCATCAATGTCGTAGAGACGGACGGTTCCGCTCATGGAGTCATTCAAAGCCAGGTCACTCATTAATGTCCAGGCCCAGCCCCTTGATCCACCACCGATATAAGCAATTGTTACATCTGAGACTTTGTTATTTGCATACTTCATATACACTTCTCCTTGTTTCATATTTTTATTTCATTAAAAATATTTAAACTTACTTGATCGGTTTATCTATGCCCCAATTATTTAAGAATAGGGTATTTAGTAAAAAAGAATTTAGCTTTTATCTCTTTTATATATTGGTTATTATACCACAATATAGTATAATAAGGCTAATATAAGGATACTTCAATTTGGTAGAATCATATTATTTAATGAATAAATCACCAATGCCTTTGCGCATTTGTAATAAATATAGAAGGTTTTTTTACAAGTGATTTACTAAATTAAGAAGGTCATAGAAGGAGGCTAATCAATTGCTTAATATTACGAAGTACTGGGAAAATCCCGATGATCTGCACATTAATTGTGAAAAACCTCGCGCCTATTTTATTCCCTATGAAAGTATGGATAAAGCAAAAGAGGCAATTAGAGGGACTTCTGACTTTTTCAAAAGTCTTTCAGGAAATTGGAAATTTAAATATCATGATTCGGTGGCAGATGTCCAAGATGGTTTTTATCAAGAAGATTATGATGTAGCTAGTTGGGATAATCTAGTGGTTCCATCCAACTGGCAAATGCATGGCTATGACAAGCCCAATTATACCAACGTTAATTATCCATTTCCCTTTGATCCACCCTATGTTCCCAATGAGAATCCAGCTGGGGTCTATGTAAAAGAATTTAACTTTGATAAAAAAGCCGGAAAAACAGTAAAACTAGTGTTTGAAGGAGTGGATTCTTGTTTCTATGTTTGGGTTAATGGCCAGTTCCTAGGATATAGTCAGGTAAGTCATATGACCACAGAATTTGATGTTACAAGTCTCGTTAAAGCTGGTAGAAACCGTATTGCTGTCATGGTTTTAAAATGGTGTGATGGAAGTTATCTGGAGGATCAGGATAAATGGAGATTATCTGGTATCTTCCGCGATGTATATTTGTTAACTAGAGATGAAGTACATGTCCGAGATTTATTTATAAAAACAGATTTTAATGAGGATTTTTCGAAAGGATATCTTGATTGCGAAATTGAGACTACTTCTAAGCATCCGGTGAAAGCAATTTTGGAAAGTCTAGAGGGGATTGTATTAGGAGAGCAGGAAGTTGTTGTAGAAGAGAATGGTAAAGTTCATTTTGAAGTGGAAAATCCATCCCTTTGGTCTGCAGAAACACCAGTCTTATATCATTTGTACTTATGTTCCGGTGAGGAAGTTATACCGGTAAGAGTAGGATTTAGAAAAGTAGAGATTAAGAACTCTGTAATTTTAATCAATGGAAAACCGGTTAAATTAAAAGGGGTAAACCGCCATGATTCGGATCCTGTTTTGGGACAGGCAGTTACTGTGGAACATATGAGAAGAGACTTATTTATCATGAAGCGCCACAATGTGAACGCAGTAAGAACATCCCATTATCCTAATGATCCAAGATTTTATGAATTATGTGATGAATACGGTTTTTATGTGATTGATGAGGCGGATTTAGAAACTCATGGTTGCCAGCATGTGGGGGATGTTCATATCCTAGCAGCGGATCCTAGGTTTGAAAAGGCTTTTGTGGATCGAATGCAGTTGATGGTAGAGCGAGATAAGAACTTTACCTGTATCTTTATGTGGTCCTTGGGAAATGAATCGGGACATGGAGGTAATCACATAAAGATGGCAGAGTGGGCAAGACAAAGGGATCAAAGCAGGTTACTACATTATGAAGGTGCCACTGGCTGGGGTAAGAATGAAATAGATTCCTCCTATCTGGATGTAATTAGTAAGATGTATCCACCTGTAAGTGAGTTTGAAGAAGTTATTCTTAAAGATAAAAAAGATAAACGACCTTATTTACTTTGCGAGTATAGCCACGCAATGGGAAATGGCCCTGGAGATTTGAAAGATTATTGGGATGTGATTTATAAATACCCGAGATTTTCCGGTGGCTTCGTCTGGGAGTGGACTGACCATGGGATTAAAACCACAACAGAAGATGGAACTCCTTATTATGCCTATGGTGGAGATTTTAATGACCATCCCAACGATGGAAACTTCTGTGTCGATGGATTGGTTTATCCCGATCGAACTCCCCATACGGGTTTATTGGAGCTTAAGAATGTAATAAAACCTTTCCGTACCGAGGTGGTAGACTTAAGTAAGGGTGAAATCAAAGTTACCAATCTCTATGATTTTATCGATAGTTCCTCTCTTGTCTTAGAATGGACATTGGAAAAGGATGGAGAGGCTATTGCAACTGGTGAAGTGAATAACCTAGTAATTAAGCCACAGAAATCCAAGAAGATACTTCTTCCTTATGACTATCCTCAAACAGCGGATGGAAAATACTTCTTAACAGTTGCATACTTGCAGAAAGAAAGTACACCTTGGGCAGAGAAAAATTATGAATTAGGCTTTGATCAATTCGAATTGCCCCTGGGTAAGGTAGAAAAACGCAAAATTTCGGTGAACAGCCTTCAGGATCTTTCCCTGGTGAAATCCGAAGAAGGTGTTACCATATTAGGTCACGACTTTGAATATGTATATTCATATCGGTTAGGAACCTTTACCAGCATGAAATATCGTGGCCTTGATTTGATAAGAAAACCGTTGGAGTTTAATATTTGGAGGGCTCCTACGGATAATGACATGTACATTCGTAAAAAATGGCAAGAAGACGGATTTGAACGAGCCAAAAGCCATATCTATTCTACTGAGATTATAAAGGAAACTGCTAAAGAGTTAGTTCTGAATACCAAATTATCCCTAGGAGGATATCTTGTAAAGCCAGCCCTTTGGCTTAACTGCACCTGGAAGGTATATGGAAATGGAGATGTCTTAGTAGAGACCGATGCAAAGGTAAGAGAGGGAATGTCCTTCCTTCCAAGGTTTGGTATACAATTTACTATGCCGGAAGGAAATGAAAGTGTGGAATACTTCGGTTACGGACCTCATGAAAGCTATATGGACAAACATCGTAGTACTAGAAAATCAAGATTTGCTACCACTGTAGATGCTATGCATGAGGATTACCTAATGCCACAAGAAAATGGTAGTCACTATAGTACGGATTGGGCGATAGTAAGCAATCATCAAGAGATCGGTTTACTATTTGTGGGTATGGAGGATTTCTCCTTTCATGCTTCCCATTATACACCACAGGATTTAACTGAGGCAGACCATCCCTACAAACTGAAAAAGAGAAAAGAAACGATGGTTCATCTTGATTATAAGATGAGTGGTGTTGGATCCAATAGTTGCGGACCTGAACTGTTACCTCAGTACCGGTTTAGTGAAACAGAATTCACTTATAAAGTTAAGATAAAACCGGTGGCTAAGGGAGAGATTTCTTTGATTGATACGGTTAGGACAGAAGTTGAAGCATAAACAATAGCTAAATCATAGTTAGAATGTATAGACAGTCAAAACGAAAAGATTAATAATGTATCAAAAGGGATGTTGCCTATGCTTTGGAAGAGTTAAATCCAAGTAACATTGACAACATCCCTTATATATTATTTTAGAGCATATTATTTTCTATCTCATGAAGCATTCTTTGGTTTTTGAAAAAACAGCCATAAGGCAAAACCAAGTAGTAGGATACTAATCCATTGGGAGGTGGATAATCCAAAATAGATCCCTCGGATAAGATCACCCCGGACAAATTCCATAAAAAATCGCATGATACTATAGAGAACAAGATATAAGGCCAAGGTGTTTTTCGAGCCTTTTCTCTTCTTTGCATAGATAAATAAGATGATAAAAACAATAAAATTTAGGATACTTTCGGATAACTGAGTGGGGAACAGTGGAATGTTATTTGGCGCAACTGGAGAATTGTGAAATATGATATGGCCAAATCCTTCATAATGAATTCCATAGCAGCATCCTGCAAATAAACAACCTAATCTTCCAAAAGCGTGAGCCAGGGGAATAGCAGGAGTTATGATGGATATTAGTTTAAAAATCGGAATATGATATTTTTTACAATAAATAAATACCATAAGTAGTCCACCAATTAATCCTCCATAGAAGATAAAGCCCCCGGTAAGAAGATGCATGAATAATTCTTTGTTGTTCATTAGATCATCCCAATGGGCAATGATCCATGGGGCCTCAATGGTTAGATATAAAACTTTTGCCCCAATAATAACCCCAATTGTTCCAAATAGAATTGAGAAGATAATATCTTCGGTTTTTATAATCCCTTTTCCTAAGTAAACGGCCACACAAGTAGCGGCAAGAACACCGATTAAAACCATTAGACCGTACATTGCAATTGTACGTCCCATAAACGTAATATAGGGTAACATAAAGCACCGTCCTTTGTGGTCAAAAAACTGCCGACAAATATTTGCCGGCAGTAATTTGTTGTTTTAAGTAGATTAAACAAGTATCGATTATAAAGATGCTAACATACCAACGCAAGCTACACAAGCGATAAAGGAGATAGCACATAAAGCTAAACTGATAATGCTTAATACTACACCTGCAGTAGCCATACCGGATGGAGCTTCTTTCTTAGCACTAATTCCAAGTACTAATCCGATAATTGCTAAGATGATACCCAGTAAAGCACCGTATCCAAAGAAAACGCAAATAAAAGCAATAATGCCAAGTACTAATGATGCTATGGCCTTGCCATTCGATGGATTTTGATTCATAAGTATACCTCCCACT
>DUNZ01000197.1 GCA_012839085.1 Clostridiales bacterium | reverse complement strand
TTTCTTCCTTTGTTGTATGAAAGATTAGGGGCAAAGGAAATCGAAATTAGAGCGGATGAGAAAGCATGTAGCATCTGTAGTGGATTTATCCCAGCCAAAGAAGAGGATTATGCTACCGAATATCTTGATAAGATTGTTTCGTTAAAAATTGTAAATAACATTGATGAAGCCATTGATCATATTAACTATTACAATAGCAAACACTCCGAAGCGATTATCACTAAGGATTATACGAACGCTTTAAAGTTCTTAAATGAAGTTGATGCGGCGGCTGTCTATGTAAATGCATCCACAAGATTTACCGATGGAAATGAATTTGGTTTTGGTGCAGAAATTGGCATCAGTACTCAGAAACTCCATGCCAGAGGACCTATGGGACTAAAGGCATTGACTACGACCAAATATATTATTTTTGGAGATGGTCAAATAAGAAATTAAAAAAGAAAGAAGGTAAGTGAATGGCAAACAAGGAAATATATGATTTCCCTTCCGGAAATGATATAAAAATGTTTTTCAAAAAATTTGGAAAAATTTTTATTGTTCTTGTTATATTGGCTCTTGTTGGTATTGTTTCCTTAGGATCCTTTTATACCATTAAAGAACAGGAACAAGCCGTAGTTACTACATTCGGAAAGGCGAAGGCAGTTACTAACGCAGGACTACATTTTAAAATACCTATTATTCAAAGGGTTCAAAAGGTAGACACCACAAATAAAGGTTTTTCCATTGGCTATGATATGGAAACTGGTTATTCCATAGAAAGTGAATCCATGATGATTACATCGGATTTTAATTTTGTTAATGTCGATTTCTATGTTGAGTATAAGGTAGCGGATCCAGTAAAGGCTTTATACGCTTCCGACGACCCGGTTACCATTCTAAAAAATATTGCCTTGAGTAGTATCCGTTCTACTGTAGGTAGTTATAAAGTGGACGATGTCATTACAACTGGAAAATATGAAATTCAGTCTAGCATTAAGGAATCCATTTTAGAAAAATTAGAAATCAACGATATTGGATTACAATTGGTAAATATCACCATACAAGATGCAGAACCACCAACCGAGGAAGTTATGGAAGCCTTCAAATCTGTTGAGACGGCAAAGCAAGCCAGTGAAACTGCAATAAATAATGCAAGAAAATATCAAAACGAACAACTTCCTCAAGCAGAAGCTCAGGTGGATAAGATTTTACAAGAAGCAGAATCTAAGAAAAATCAAAGAGTAAATGAAGCTTATTCTGAAGTAGCTAGATTTAACGAGATGTATCTGGAATATTCCAAATATCCTTTGATTACAAAACAAAGAATGTTCTATGAAGCTATGGAGGATGTATTACCATCACTAAAGGTTATTATTGATAGTGGAGATTCCGAAATCCAAAAACTCTTACCCATTGAACCACTACTGGAAGGAGGGAATCAGTAATGTCTAAGAAAGCAAAAAGTATATCCGGTATTATAATCCTTATTTTATTATTTGCAGGTATCATTGTACTGATGAATTCTCTGGTTGTGACTAAGGAAAATCAATTCACTATCATCAAACGATTTGGTAAAATTGAAAAAGTAGTAGATGAAGCTGGTCTTTCCATAAAAACCCCTTTCATCGATGAAATCGATACCTTGCCAAAAAGCATACAATTTTATGATTTGCCAGAATCCGATGTTATAACTGAGGATAAGAAAACCATGGTAGCAGACAGCTACGTTCTATGGAGGATTATAGACCCAATCACCTTCGCCCAGAGCTTAAACTCCTCTGTAACACAAGCAGAACATAGAATTGATACCTTGGTATACAATTCATTAAAAAATGTCATCAGTAGTAATACGCAAAATGAAGTGATTAGTGGTCGTGATGGAGAACTTAGTACTGCAATTATGGAAAGCATCGGTAATACCATAGACCAATATGGGTTTGAATTAATTTCTGTAGAAACCAAACATCTGGATCTTCCTAGCGATAATAAAACGGCAGTCTTTGAACGTATGATTTCAGAAAGAGCTCAGATGGCTGCTACTTATACAGCAGAAGGGGAATCTGAAGCACAAAAAATCCGTAACTCTACCGATAAAGAAGTGGCTATCAGTATCTCCAATGCAGAAACTCAAGCTGCCAAAATCATTGCAGAAGGAGAAGCAGAGTATATGAGAATTCTGTCGGAAGCATTTGACCATCCTGAAAAGGCAGATTTCTATACCTTTATCCGATCTTTGGATGCTGCAAGATCCTCCTTAAAAGGTAAGGATAAAACTTTAATCCTTTCCTCAGATTCACCAATTGCAGAGATTTTCTATCAGATTGATTAACTGTTCATAAATCAAGGGAAAGCAATCATATAATAATACGATTACAGTTTTAGGAGTATTCGTATGTTGGTAAACTTTGATGAAGCAGATTATTCTTACGATAAATTAAAATCCGATGCAAGTGAACTATCCAAACAATACGATAGTATCTTACAATGTGTCACGATTGGCCGTTCCCATGACAATCGTGACATCATTTTGCTTAAACTTGGATTGGGAAAGAAGTACATGATTTGCTGCAGTGGGGTACATGGAAGGGAAACCATTAATCCAATTGTATTAATGCGTATTATTGAATATTACGCTGACCTCTATGTAAACCATAAGGAAACAAAACAAAACTTAAAACATATGCTCCTGAATTCCAGCCAACATCTAGGAGCAGAATATGAAAAGATGCTGTTAGGGGCCTGTATTTATGAATTATTACAAACCTTTACCATCCTTTTTATCCCTCTTTTAAACCCAGATGGTTATATGATATCATTAAATGGCTTTGATTCTATCAATAATCCGGAATTAAAAAGCAAATGTTTAGCTTTGAAGCTTCCTCATCAGGATTGGAAAGCCAATGCCAGGGGAGTAGATATCAATCGTAATTTCCCCAGTCGATTATGGAAACCAAAAAATCCAGAGGATTATGCAGCCAGTGAAAATGAAACCCAAGCATTAATCTCTGTTTTTCATCATTATCGGTCAAAAGGTTTTCTTGACTTTCATTCCAGAGGAAAACAAATTTACTATTATCGCAAAGAAATGATTAATCGCTATAATGAAAGGCAATTATTAATAGCAAACCGCTTGATAAAACATACCAATTATGAGCTAGTTCCGCCGGATTTAGAAATTGATCCCGGGGATTCTGGGGGGAATACGGTACACTATTTTTCAGAACATTTTAATAAACCAGCCTTAACCATTGAAACCGTTGATGAAGAGGCTAGTTTTCCCTTAGATATCGCCAATCGGGAGCCCACCTTCCATGAACTTAGAATGGTTATTCTTGAATTTGGAAGCTTAATTATTTAAGCCTAGCTGCATTAATCTTACATAGGCTACAAGGATGGATCTAGTAATAAATATTCTAAATCAATAAGTTCGTGTATGGAAATTAATTGATTGATATTTCCATACAGAAAAACGTGAACATTATATTATAATAGCAAAATCTATCAAGAGAAGGAGTTACGATGGAACATACAAATGTGAATGCCATAGAAGCAGCAAAGCAATTGGATATTATTAATGAATTAAAAGTACGTTTTGAACAAGAAAAAAGCAAAACAGGTAAAACCAAAACCTATCATATTGAAACCTTCGGTTGCCAAATGAATAGCCGCGATTCTGAAAAAATCGCCGGCATATTAAAGCAAATTGGATATGAGGAAACCGACAGTGAAGAGGCGGATTTTGTTATATTTAACACCTGTACCGTTAGAGAAAACGCAAACAATAAGGTGTGGGGAAGATTGGGATATCTGGGTAATCTAAAGAAAAAAAATCCAGATATGTTAATTGCTATTTGCGGTTGTATGATGCAAGAGCCTACAGCTGTAGAAAAAATAAAATCCAGCTATCGTTTTGTGGATATTATCTTCGGAACCCATAATATATTTAAACTAGCAGAGCTCTTGCAACTGCGCTTAAATTCCGACCGAATGATTATTGACTTATGGAAGGATACCGATTTAATTGTAGAAAACCTTCCCAATGAAAGAAAATATAGCTTTAAAGCTGGGGTTAATATTATGTTTGGCTGCAATAATTTCTGTAGCTATTGTATAGTGCCCTATGTTCGTGGTAGAGAACGAAGCAGAAATCCTAAGGATATCATTGATGAAATTACTGCATTAGCCAAGGATGGAGTCCTTGAAGTAATGCTCTTAGGGCAAAATGTAAACTCTTATGGTAAAACCTTGGAAGAGCCCATTACATTTGCCCAGCTCTTACAGGAAATCGAAAAGATTGATGGAATTGAGCGAATTCGATTTATGACATCCCATCCTAAGGATTTATCCCAAGAATTAATCGATGTTATGAAATCCAGCAAAAAAATCTGCAACCATCTGCATTTACCAATGCAATCTGGCTCTACAAGACTTTTAAAAATTATGAATCGAAAATATACCAAAGAAGGTTATCTGGAATTGGTTGATAAGATTCGGAAAGCTGTCCCAAACATCTCCTTAACCACAGACATTATTGTAGGCTTCCCAGGAGAAACCGAGGAAGATTTCGAGGAAACCTTAGATGTAGTAAGGAAAGTTGGCTTTGATAGTGCCTTTACCTTCCTCTATTCCAAGCGTACCGGTACCCCAGCAGCAACCATGGAGAATCAAGTAGAAGAAGCAGTGGCTATGGAGCGTTTTAATCGCCTTCTAAAAGAGATTCAGACTTGTTCAGCAAATCGAACCCTTAGGGATGAGCATACCGTTCAGAAAGTATTGGTAGAGGAAATTAATTCACAGGATCCGAATTTGCTCACCGGAAGACTTGGTAATAATCTTTTGGTACATTTCCCAGGGGATCCATCTTACATTGGTAAAATCATAGATGTCTATTTAGAGGAAAGCAAAGGTTTCTATTATATTGGAAGACTACAGGAGTAGAACTTTTCTTCTGGGATCGGATGTGACTAATCTTACAAAATAATGTATATATATTCACCTGGAATATAAAGTATTATTTTTGAAAACGGCATATCCCCTTAGGAAACTCTAATTTTTTATAATTGAGCATTTCTTATGAAATTGTACAAATAATTACTTAAAATTATTGGAACTTGAGTTTCCGTACTTTTATCCACAAGCCCTTGTTTTGCTGGATTTATTATAAACAACTTTCAGAAAACACCCAAAATATAAGGAACTTCTCACTTTGTTATGGTAAAATTAAGGTGTCTTATC
>DUNZ01000196.1 GCA_012839085.1 Clostridiales bacterium | reverse complement strand
TGTTCATGATCTTGTTGCTCCGTACGCTTATGCATACAAGTATGCATGTACCTCACTACGCTTTCATTATATCATGGCCAACCTTATAATGGTAATTTATTTTTAGGTTGATAGATTGATTATAAGATATGCTTCTTATGTCTCTTATAATAAAACCAACCAGAAAATAAAATCAGTAGACAAACTAGTATATAATAGACAAATAAAGGATGAGATATACTACCGGAAATAATGATAAAGGATCCTAGGGTAGCTAAAACTGGTATCACATATCCTTTGTATTTACTAGTAATAACCCCTTTCTTTGCAAGTCTCATCACAGCAAAATATAAAACAATATAATTCATATAACTTATTCCGATGGCTATTTCTGAAACATCACCAGGCATACCGAATTTTTGGGTAATGTAATGGATTAACATCCAACCAAGACTAAGTAAATATACAAAAATGGCAGAGTTAAGGGGCATTTGATTTAGTCGTTTTTCTTCTTTGGCAAGGATTTTACTGCCAGGAATCATATTTCTTAGGGCAAGGGAATAAGGCATACGGATTAAGCCTAGAACAATTCCATTTACTGTTCCCAAAATGGATATAATCACGAAAATTAATATCAATTTTGCTCCCAATTCACCAAACAATTGATAGGAAGCTAAAAACACAGAAGCATCCCCTTCTTGTAAAATGGTTTCTGTGCCAACCAAAAAATTCATGCCAAGATAATACATTATATAAATTATGAGAATCACAAAGGGTGAGACGGTCAAAGCAATGGGTAAGTTCTTTTTGCTGTTTTTGATTTCATGGCAGATGGAAGTAGAAACAATCCAGCCATCAAATGAAAAAGCAATGGGAGCAAAAGCAGTAATCCATTTACCATCAACTGCGGCTTCCTTTATGCTACCCATATTTTCGGAAACTAATTCTAAGGAATTTCCCGCAAATATCCCTATAATTGCAATTAAAAACAAAGGGATTAATTTAATAATCATTGCGCTATTCTGAATATATCCACCTAATTTTGCGGATAAGGTATTAAAAACAAATAAAATCGTCATACAAAATATTCCGATTAAGACCTCTTGTTCCAATGTGGTTGGAATCCCTAGCAATTGACTAAAATAGATGCCAATTACCCATGATACAACTGCACAAAGGGTAGGTAAATATAATAGGGTTTGAAACCAGCCGAAGGCACAAGCTGTTCCCATACTGACAAATTCCTCAGCATAGGCGATTAGGCCACCAGGCTTGTCCGTTCTTGTAGCTAATTGTGAAATGGCTAGGCAACCATATACGATTGCTGTCGCAGCCACAAAGAATACAAATACACCTAGTAGTACATTTCCATTGGTATAAGCTAAAACGTCATCTGTTTTGAAGAAGATACCTGAGCCAATAACAACACCAGTAATCATTGCGATAGCAGTAAATAGACCATAATTACGTTTATTCATCTCTTTTTCCTCTCATATGCAAGTTCTAATATTATGTAGTATGTTTTCCTTTGTTGCTCCTTGGTCTATTTCCACATATTCAACCAGTCGGTTTCATTCACTTGTTGTTATACATGAATCTGACACGGGTTGCTGCACATAATTGCAGCAGCCCGTAAGCTAGACTATTCTATCAGAAATGCTTTAACATGAAAAGAGAATTTTCAAAAAATTATAATTCAATATATTCTACAGCATCTGCTTTATCTTTTGGAGGATAAGGACATTCCGGTTCATAATAGAATACCATAACAACATAATCCTTTTCTGCTTCCACGCCGAATAAAAATTGTCCGCATTCATCCGTAAATGTAAATGTTACAGGTATTAACTCACAGCCATCGCAGTAATCTTTGAAGCCCTTTTTTTTAAACAACTTTACGGTTGCTCCTTCTACAGGTTTGCCATTAGGGAATTTTACTTCACCATGGATAACAGCTCTTTTCTCTTTTTTAAGAATAATGCAAATATCCTTTTCTTCGTTAGGTTTAATCTGATCTTTTCCGCTAAGATTAACCCTTTCTAATTTCCAGCCCATCATTTCACCTCCCTTCCTATGTATAGGAAGTTCGAAGTCCCTACAGATCATCGTAGATTTTAGAGTGTGTAGACTCTCCTACTCTGATAATATTATATTCGCTTTGTCGAAAATTGTGACTTATGGTGAAAATAATGGGAAAGAAATCGAATATGATTCGTTATTTAATTAGGACAGCACGAACTGGAGCTGCTTCCGTTCCATGAATTTTTATTGGGGCAGCAAAAAGTGTATATTCTCCTTCTGGGATATCCTTCAATCGAAGACCTTCCAAAATAATAATTCCTGCCTCCAATAATTGAATATGAGTCATATGATCGGGTTGATCTCGCTCAATACCAAGGGAATCCGTTCCAACCCCCTTGATTTTTTTATCCCTTAAATATGCAGACCCTTCTCGGTCCAAGTAAATAAAATTACCTTCTAAAATATCTTCAAAGGAATTTTTACTTTTCAATAGAATAAAGTCATCCTCTTGAATATCCTTCTTCTTTAAATCTTCTACACCTATAGAAATATCCTTATTTGTAAAATCAAATACCTTACATGGGGTTATTACCTTGTCTAAGGATAAAGTTTCTAAGGTTTTTCCACCGGGAATCATGTGAAGTGGCATATCCAGATGGGTGCCAGAATGTAGATTCATATGCAATTTGGACTCATGAGCGGAACTAGTAGAAAAATCCCTCTCTGTTTCAATAACAGGTTTTAGGCTGGGTTTTCCCTTATAAACTGGCATACTTTCACTTATAGTCATAGAAATATCATAAATTTTCATAGGATCAACCTTCCTCGTATAATATCTTTAGATACTAAGATTTATACTTTCCTTTCTTTAAATTTTATATATTTAATATCAATCGGCTAGGTTAAACCCATGATATAATTGTCCTAGTGTCAATCAGGTAATAGTTCTT
>DUNZ01000195.1 GCA_012839085.1 Clostridiales bacterium | reverse complement strand
CTCCTTATATTACAATGCTAAGGGGCTTTTCCAGTATCGGTAGGAAAAATTCCATTGATCTTCATACCCAATGGAATATGGAGTTTGATATCTCCGATGCTCCTTATTATAAAATTCCTATGGAAACCGCTAAGAAAAGTCCAGAAATACCAGTTTCACGAATGTATTATTGGTGCCCACCATTAAAGCTACCAAATACCAGTGAGGAAGTAATGATCTGTTCGGTACCTTTAATCGATTCCAACAATTATGTATATGGGGTATGTGGTTTTGAAGTTAGTTCTATGCTTTTTAAACTCACACATATGCCATTAAATACCCATTATAGTCGACTGTTCTGCACCCTCTCTCCCATAAAGGAAGATAAGATGAATATTACTTCTTCCATGTTGGCTGGGAGATATTCTGTAAAACAATTATCTGATCAAGAACATTACCTTACTATGGGAGAATATAAAAGGGGATTCTCCACCTATCATAGTGATGAAAACTATTATCTTGGCTACCATGAAACTGTTAGGCTATATCCTAAGGGTTCTCCCTTTTACCATAATGAATGGATTTCAGCCATTTTAGTTCCTGAAAAGGATATCATATCTTCCATTACCCGATTAAACTGGATTATGATTTCCTTACTATGTTTTTTAATATCTCTAGGTATTATTATATCTGTATTTTTTAGCAACAAATATCTAAAACCATTATCGGAAGGAATCGAAATCATAAAAACTTCAGACCCCACAAATGCTCCAAAAACTAATGTCCAGGAGATCGATGAATTAATCCAATATTTAATCCGTTATAAATCCGAGCTAAACAAAAGATTAGAGAAAGACAAATATCAAATCTCTATATTAGAGCAATTTATAGAAAATACCAAGCTGCTATCTCCGGCGGAACGATCCGTTTTTCATCATTATATTCGTGGTTTAACTGCCAGAGAAATCGCAGAAGCTATGTTTCTGAGCATCAACACAATCAAAACCCATAGTAAGCATATCTTTGCTAAATTAAATGTAAATTCTAGAGAAGAATTGTTACTTTACATTCAAATGCTTAAGGAAATCGGCAAGGAGTTAAAATAGTAAAATAGATGATAAAATTCTCATTATATGGTAACAAATAGTACCAAAAATTTAAGATTTTTATAATTATTATTATCTATTGCGACGATTTTTTATCTGACAAGCAATTTCTTATTGACCTCCTATAAAATCTTCTATATTATTTGAGCAAATTTGAATTTTTACAATGTTGATTGTTAATTATTTAACATTGTATAATTTATCAAATTTTCTAAATAATACTGATTAAGAAGTAAATATTAAGGAGGTCTTATGAAAAAGTTATTCGTTGGTATATTATGTGCATCCATGCTTATTACTGTTGCTTCATGTGATAAGAAAACGGATACACCTAATGAATCTGGTAATAATGGGAAGACGGAAACTCTGACAGGTGTTGGAGAGGGTTACGGTGGCCCAGTAACAGTCACTGTAAAAAAAGAGGGAGATAAAATTATATCCGTAGATGTTGTAGGAGACAAAGAAACCAATGGCATAGGTACCAATGCCATTGAACAGCTTCCTGCAAAAATCGTTGAGGCAAACTCTACTGACGTTGATGTTATCTCTGGTGCAACAGTGACTAGTAATGCAATTCTATACGCTGTAAACAATGCATTAGATCCAGAGAAATATCCTGCTCCTACTCCAAAAGTGGAAGAAGAGAAAGAACCTGAAGTTATTACAGCATCAGACCTATATCAAGGTTTTGGACTTTCCAATATGCATCGTATTGGACCTGGTGCTGATGATCAAGAAGTTCCTGTCTATAGTTTCAACCAGGTATTTGCTAATACCCTTTTTGATGAAAACGGAAAAATATTGTCCTTATACGTTGATGTTATTGAAGTAGCTACCCCTAATTATGATGGAGAAGGTATGCCTCAATTTAGCGGTTTCCCTGGACAAGGTGGCTACAATTATGATGAAGACCATGACGGAAAAGTGGATGGTAAAACCGAAGATTCTGAAGATAATTATGTAGCTGAATTAAGTTCTTGGGTTACAAAAAGAGAACGTGGTGAAGCCTATAAAATGGGCACAGGTTCTTGGGCTGCCCAGATGGACAAATTCCAGGAGACTTTTGTTGGTATGACCGTTGAGGAAGTGGAAGATTGGTTTGAAAAATACACTTCCGATGTGAATGGTAGACCCTTAAAGGCGGACTCTTCCAATGAAGATGATAAGGCTAAGTATGATGCCCTTTCCGAAGAAGAGAAAACTATGCTTGCTGATGTGGTTTCTGGTGCTACTATGAGTCTTAAAGATTCTCATGGTGATATCATAGCTGCTATTAAAAACTCTTATGAAAATAGGGTACCCCTTGATGTAAAGAAAGCTGCTTCCAAAGGAACCGCCTTTGTAAATACCCCTCGTATTGGTCCCGGTGCTGATGATCAGGAAGTTCCTGTATACAGCTTCAATGAAGTATTTGCTAACGCTTTATTTGATGAAGAAGGCAGAATTCTATCTCTTTATGTGGATATTCTTGAAGTTGCAACACCAAACTATGACGGTGAGGGAATGCCTCAATTTAGTGGTTTCCCTGGACAAGGTGGTTATAACTATGATGAAAATCATGATGGAACCGTTGATGGAAAAACAGAAGACACAGAAGATAATTTTGCTGCTGAATTAGCAGGCTGGGTAACCAAGAGACAAAGAGGCGAGTCTTACAAAATGGGTACTGGATCTTGGGCTTCCCAGATGGACAAATTTCAGGAAACATTTATTGGTATGACCGTTGAGGAAGTGGAAGATTGGTTTGAAAAATACACTTCTGATGTGAATGGTAGACCCTTAAAGGCGGACTCTTCCAATGAAGATGATAAGGCTAAGTATGATGCCCTTTCCGAAGAAGAGAAAACCATGCTTGCTGATGTGGTTTCTGGTGCTACTATGAGTCTTAAAGATCCTCATGGTGATATCATAGCTGCTATTAAAAAAGCTTATGAAAATCGTATTCAAATCGATTTAACAGTAGAGTAATTACTAGATTATTTAGGCTATTCATAACCATATTGGGTTATGTAATAGCCTTTTTTAAACCCTTCTTGTACTTCTATGGATAAAATATGAATTATTGAGGATACTATTTTCGGAGGTGTTAAACATGATTACAAATCTCAATTTATCAACAAAGGAAAGATATTTACTTGAAGATCAAAAAAACCACGAAGAACAATGTATTCTTAAATATGAAAACTACGCCAAGCTAGCCTGCGATGACCAACTTAAGGCAATCTTTCGTAGTAACGGGGAAAAGGAAAAAGAACATTTACAGACCATAAATCAATTATTAAATGGAAAAATTCCTTCCATGGCTGGTGGACAGCAACCCCAGCAACAGCCACAACAACCCCCTCAATCCTCTGTAAGCGAACAACAAAATACCATTGATATGAAAAGTTCTGGAAACTGCAACTATAATGCATCCGATAAGGATTTATGTACCGATATGCTGATGACTGAAAAATATGTATCCGGTACTTATGATACTGCAATCTTTGAATTCCAGAATGCTCAGGTTAGGGATGTCCTAAATCATATTCAAAAAGAAGAGCAAAAACATGGTGAGGCTATTTTCGCCTACATGAAAAGTAAAGGTATGTATTCACCACAGTAATATATTGAAACATCAATCCCCTTGAAATTATTAACATGCCATTTCTACCTGTCCTCTAAAGATAAACTTATGAAGCAAAATCATGGTTAGGCTGTCTGACATTATGGCAGTCAAACCATGATTTTATCTTTGTTTTGCAAGTTTCTTATTAAATACATTCTCATATCCCAGCTTGAAAACCCTTTCCCGAACTTCTGATATATCCGTACTATACAACTTTTTTTCCTTCATTCGTTCAAAGTAGATGGAACCGGAGAAGGTATATTTTTTGTATAATCCTTTTCCGGTATTGATTTCTTCCCCGATATAAGCTATGGCGTCACCAACCGCTAATTCCTTAGGTAGCTCTAGTGCATCTAGCCCAAAGGCAGATCTGGCAGCATTATGTCCAGCCAATGTTCCAGTAACAATAGCCTCTGTATGTCCAATAAAGGGGCCGATTTTTTCACCCGCACAAAATAGATTATCTAAGCCAGTCACTTTTAGACTATTGTCATGAGGAGAAATACCGAGAAAACGAATGGAATTGCCTTTTCCTGCGGCATAGGGATCTTCATATCTGGCATTTTCAAACCCGGGTATTTTTCTCAGACGATCCAGGCTATAAAATGGAGCCATAAGTTTTGCATGTCCTGTGTCTAATAGAATCACATTATCCTTAAATTCTTTCATGGCATATTGCTGACAGGCCTTTATTTCTAAGTGATCTTCCTTTAGTTCTTCCGGTATATTAACTATGGCTACTCCGGAATCATCAAGAATCTTTTGAATTTCTTTTGATAGTGAATCTTTACAGATCTTACAAGATCCACTCATGGCGCCAATACTACCGTTTTCTTTTTTTCCAACCATCTCATTAACTCCAGCTAAGCTAGTGATGCTGATTCTACCACCATAACTGGGGCAGCGAAGAATACACATGGCACAACCATTTCCATATTTCCTACAATGATTCATTGGCCCCGCAGTACCAGTTGCATCGACAAAGGTATCACCCTGGTACTTCCTTCCATCCTGATCCTCTACCGCTAGAATCTTTCCAGCTTCTTTATGGATTTTTGTTACTCTTGACTCGAATTGTATGTTGACACCCAATTTGTAGATAAATTGTAAAACCTCAACTGGAGTAGTCAAAATATCATATAGACTTGCATGCTCATGCCCAGGGAAATTTATATTTTTATGTCTGGATGTTCGATCACACAATTCAAATAAATCTCCTCCCCCTAAAGCTATCATCTCCTCGGTAGCAGTAAACCTACCGTTATTTCTCATGATTCCTCCTACTAGTCCTGTTCCCAATAACATATCTGTCTTTTCGATTAGGGTAACTTCAGAACCTGCCTTAGCCGCCGCCAACGCTGCTGCACATCCAGCCCATCCACCACCTATAACAATTATTTTCGGCATGATTACCGCCCCCATATTATGTATTACTACACTCTCCTATATGTATATTCAGATTTTATTGGTATATCATTATATTTATAAAAAATTCCCGAAAGAAGGGTAGAAAAATGGCCTTTATTGTATTATGGTTATTATTGTTTCTTTTTTAACAAAAAATGATTGACGGAAATGTTATTATATGATACTATTTATATGCTAAGTAGGTTATTTTTTTAACAAATGGAGGATAATTATTATGAAGAAGATTTTAGCACTTACATTAAGCCTAGTAATGGTAATGACATTATTTACGGCGTGCTCTTCATCGGATGAAAAAGTAAAAACTGGTTTAGCAGTTATTACAAGCATATCCGATAAATCAAAAGATGCAACCGCTGAAGCTGATGGTTTGGCTCAAGCAGATTCCACTGCAGTAGCAGTACTTGTTGATAGCAAAGGTGTTATCAAAAACATTGTGATTGATGTTGTTCAGACAAAAGTTAACTTCAACACAGCTGGCGAAATTACTACTGATTTTGCTCAAGAATATGTTTCCAAACATGAACTAGGTGATGCATATAACATGAAGGGTGCATCCGCTATTGGTAAGGAATGGTTCGAGCAAGCAAATGCATTAGCTGATTACGTAACTGGTAAAAAACTTGAAGATGTTAAAAAGATTGCACTAGATGGCGGATATCCTACAGATGCAGACTTAACTAGCTCTGTAACTATGAATATTGGTGAAATCCTAAATGCAATTGAAAAAGCAGTAAACAATGCTCAAGATTTAGGCGCAAGTGCAAATGACAAACTTGGTTTAGGTATTATATCCAACCTGGGAAAATCTGCAAACGCAGGTGAAAAAGACGGTTTAGCACAAGCATATACCCATTATGGTGCTATCACAGTTGACTCTAAGGGTAAAATAACAAGTAGTATTATTGATGCTTCTCAGGCAAATGTTAATTTCTCAGTAGAAGGTAAGATTACTAACATCGCTGAAGATATTAAGACAAAAACCGAACTTGGTGATGGATACAATATGAAAGGTACTTCTCCAATTGGGAAAGAATGGTTTGAGCAAGCAAAAGCTTTCGCAGATTACATCAAAGGTAAAACAGTTGCTGAAGTTAAGGGAATTGCATTGGATGGTGGCTATGCTACTTCTGAAGATCTAACAAGCTCAGTAACAATTAACATCTCTGATTTCATTACTGTTGTAGATAAAGCTGG
>DUNZ01000194.1 GCA_012839085.1 Clostridiales bacterium | reverse complement strand
TGGAGAGGTACGGTTAAGAAAATCGGTAAAATTACAGTAGATAAGATGCAAGAACATTTTGATAGCAATCCAGAGGATATCATTAGTGTGATTGGCCCTTCGATTTGTAGTGTTTGTTATGAGGTGGGAGAAGAAGTTGCAGTGGAGTTTCTGAATGCCTTTCCCAAGGATGGTAATAATAAGATTATTCAGAATAATAAAAATGGAAAGTACCAATGTGATCTTTGGGCGGCCAATCAAGCTGTTTTAGAGGAAGCAGGTTTACTTCCTGAAAATATCCATATTAGTGGAGTATGTACCTCTTGCAATAGTGATTTATTGTTTTCCCATCGTAAGACAGGAGGAAAAAGAGGTAGCCTAGCAGCATTTTTAGCTATAAAATGAGTATGTTATATAAGGAACATTATACACCTATCTACTAAGCATTTTAGAATTAGAAAGCGATCAGCTAAGGTAACCATGATCCAATTTTAATATTTATAAAAAAGATCTACCAATAATTAGATAATTGTAATATTACTGTTAACAAGAAATTATAGTTTCTATATCATTAATAGTTAACAACAAATTATAGATTATAATTAATTAATAGATATTAATAAATAGTGGGTATTTTAAAGAGTTATTTCGAAACGGAACAGTTTATAAATGATAGATATTAATAAATTATAATATGTCAACAAAGACAGATATTAACCAATCAGAACCTACCAATTAACAGCAATTATAAATAAGATGGAACGTTCTGATTAATATCAAATATGAATAAGATGGAACGTTCTGATTAATAACAGTTATGAATTCATTAGATTTGTAGGCAGATCAGATGAAATGCTTTAAAGCATGTCAGAGAGAAACGGTGTAAATATGAAGAAGAACGCACATATTATAAAAGAAATTGAAGAAGGCAGTATTGCAGAAGAACTAGAATTAGAACCTGGGGATGAGTTAATCTCAATTAATGGAAAAGAAATTATTGATGTATTTGATTACCATTACCTAATAAAGGGCGAAGAAATCCTTGTTATGATTAAAAAGCAGGACGGGGAAGAATGGGAGTTAGAGATTGAAAAGGATTATGATGATGATCTGGGGATTGTCTTTGAAGAAGGCTTGATGGATGCCTACCGCTCCTGTAGGAACAAATGTATCTTCTGCTTTATTGATCAGATGCCCCCTGGAATGAGGGATACTTTGTATTTTAAGGATGACGATGCCAGACTATCCTTTTTACAAGGGAACTATGTGACCTTGACCAATATGAGTGATGAAGATATTGAAAGAATTTTATTTTATAAACTTTCGCCCATTAATATTTCCATTCATACCACCAACGAAGAACTTCGTTGTAAAATGTTGCATAACCGCTTTGCTGGAAGTTCTCTAAGCAAAATGCGTATCTTAAAAGAGCATGGTATTACCATGAATGGTCAAATTGTATTATGTAAGGGATGGAATGATGGAGAGGAATTGGAACGAACCCTCCATGATTTATCGGAGTTCTTACCCCAAATGGAGAGTTTATCCGTTGTTCCGGTAGGCTTAACCAAATTCCGTGAGGGTTTGGTGGAATTGGAACCCTTCTCAAAAGAGGATTCCTTAGAGGTTTTAAAAATTATTCATTCATGGCAGAAAATCTTTCAAACTCATTATGGAACTCGATTTGTATATGCCAGCGATGAATGGTATATCAAAGCGGGACTTCCCATTCCTAGAGAAGAGGATTATGAAGGTTATCCACAGTTGGAAAATGGTGTTGGCTTAATCCGATCCTTTCTAGATGAATTTGAGGAAGCATATTTGGAATTGAAAGGTGATGACCGCCAGAGAGATATTTCCATTGCCACTGGTGTTCTTGCGGCTCCCTATATAAGAGAAGTGGCAGAAAAACTTATGGAGAAGTTAACCAATACCAAAATTAATGTTTATACGATTATAAATAATTATTTTGGAAATGAGATTACGGTAGCTGGCTTGTTAACCGGAAGTGATCTGATTTTACAATTAAAGGAGAAACATCTAGGAGATTGTCTGATTTTACCGGAGGTTCTACTACGATCTGGAACGGATATTCTACTAGATGATATCACAGTTGATGATATGGAAAATGCTTTACAAACAAAAATCCGTATTGTACAATCAGATGGAAAGTCTTTCATTGATAGGATTATAAATGAAGTTTAACGAAAGCTTGTAAACAAAGTGCAGAATGAGGAGAGAATTATGAGCAGACCAATTGTAGCCATTGTCGGAAGACCCAATGTAGGAAAATCCACATTATTTAATGCTTTGGCAGGCGAACGCATTTCCATAGTGAAGGATTATCCCGGAGTTACAAGGGATCGAATTTATGCCGATGTAACCTGGTTGAATACACAATTTACTATGATTGATACCGGTGGAATTGAACCGGACAGTAAGGATATCCTGTTAACTTATATGAGAGAACAGGCTCAAGTTGCCATCGATACTGCTGATGTCATCATCTTTTTGGTTGATGTTAGACAGGGGTTGGTGGATGCTGATTTTAAAGTGGCTGATATTTTAAGACGGTCGGGAAAACCGATAGTTCTTGTGGTGAATAAAGTAGATAATTTTGAAAAGTTTACACCAGATGTTTATGAATTTTATAATTTAGGGATTGGAGATCCTGTCCCGGTTTCCGCAGCTTCCAGATTAGGTTTTGGTGATATGCTTGATGTAGTTGTTAGCCATTTTAAATCAGGAAATACGGAAGAGTCTGAGGATGATCGTCCTCGTATTGCCATTGTGGGGAAACCCAATGTAGGAAAGTCTTCCATTGTGAACCGATTATTAGGTGAAAATAGAGTAATCGTTTCTGATATTGCCGGAACAACCAGGGATGCCATTGATACACCGATTCGCCGTAATGGAAAAGAATATGTATTGATTGATACCGCCGGCTTAAGAAGAAAGAGTAAGGTTAAGGAAGAATTAGAGCGTTATAGTATAATCCGGACTGTTTCTGCGGTAGAACGTGCCGATGTTGTTGTATTGGTTATTGATGCATCGGAAGGTGTGACAGAACAGGATGCCAAGATTATTGGAATTGCCCATGACCGTGGGAAGGGAATTATTATTGCCGTAAACAAATGGGATTTAATTGTAAAGAACAATAACACAGTGAAGGAATTCCAAAACGATATTCGTGAAAAACTGTCCTTTATCCCATACGCTGAAATGTTATTTATTTCTGCACAAACAGGGCAAAGGCTTCATAAATTATTTGAGATGGTAGAAGTTGTTATTCAAAATCAAAACTTAAGAGTTTCTACCGGAGTCCTAAATGAGATCATGACAGAAGCCGTAGCATTACAGCAACCTCCTACGGATAAAGGGAGACGGCTTCGACTATTTTATATTACCCAGGTTTCTGTAAAACCTCCAACCTTTGTTATTTTTGTTAATGATAAAGAATTAATGCATTTTTCATATACTAGGTATATTGAAAATAAGATTAGAGAAGCCTTCGGGTTTTCAGGAACTTCGCTAAAATTTATTATAAGGGAGCGAAAGGAGAACGCATAATGGCTATTCAGATTATCATATGCTTAGCCTTAGGTTATTTGTTCGGGTGTTTTTCAACTGGTTATGTTATTGGGAAAATTAATAATGTAGATATAAGAAAATATGGTAGTGGTAATGCAGGTACCACCAATGCACTGAGAACTTTAGGTGCAAAGGCAGGGGCATTGACCTTGCTAGGGGATATGTTGAAGGCTATTATTCCTATTTTATTGGTTCGCTTTCTAATTTATCCCCATAACAGTGATAATCAATTGCTAACGGTTTATACTGGCTTAGGTGTAGTTTTGGGACATAATTACCCGGTATGGTTAGGTTTTAAAGGAGGCAAGGGAATTGCAGCCACTGGCGGCGTGATGGCTGCATTTGATCCAATGATCATTCCTTTTGCTCTACCGATCTTTGTTATCGTTGTTGCCATAACCAGATATGTATCTTTGGGCTCTCTTTTAGTGGCCTCCTTTTTTCCTATTTGGATATTTATTAGATACCCGGGGGATTTACATATGCTAATTGTTGCCCTGATATTTACTGCATTAGCATTTATCAAACATCGTTCTAATATATATCGGTTATTACATGGAACTGAGAATAAATTAGGCCAAAGGGTAAATATTGAAAATAAAAAATAATTAAAATTATATCAATATGATAAACGTAGGAGGGAATTATGAGTAAGATAGGTGTCTTGGGAGCTGGAACCTGGGGTTGCGCCCTAGCAATTTTATTGGCTGGAAATGGACATGATGTTACTATTTGGACCAAAATTGAAAAAGAAGCCCAGGCTTTAAAAGAGGATCGAAACAATATTAAAAATCTGCCTGGTGCAGTACTTCCTCCACAGATTGACATCACCTTGGACTTAGAGCAGTTATGCAGGGACAAGGATATAATCGTTATGTCTGTCGCGTCACCATTCATTCGACAGACTTCGAAAGAAGCTAGTCCTTTTATAAAAAAAGATCAAATAATCGTTAATGTTTCTAAGGGAATCGAGGATGGGACACTTTATACCTTATCCGAAATCATTAAGGACGAAATTCCCCAAGCGGATGTTGCTGTCTTGTCAGGACCAAGCCATGCTGAGGAAGTTAGCCGTTTGGTTCCAACAACGGTTGTTGTGGGGGCTGAAACAGTGGAAACGGCAAGTTTTATTCAGGATCTTTTTATGAATGAAGTATTCCGGGTTTATACCAGTCCTGATATTATTGGCATTGAGTTGGGAGGTTCCCTGAAAAATGTTATTGCACTATCCGCAGGCATTTTAGATGGGCTAGGATATGGAGACAATACCAAGGCTGCCTTGATAACCCGAGGAATTGCTGAAATTAGTCGTCTGGGAATTGCTATGGGCGGTAAGCTGGAAACCTTTGCGGGACTTTCCGGTATCGGAGATTTATTTGTTACTTGTAACAGTAAGCATTCCCGTAATTGGAATGCCGGTTATTTGATTGGAAAAGGGCGTTCCATGGAAGAAGCAATGAAAGAAGTAAATCAGGTGGTTGAAGGAGTAAACTCTGCGAAAGCTGCTTTGGCTCTATCAAAGAAATTTAATGTAGAAATGCCTATCGTAGAACAGATTAATGAAGTATTATTCGGTGGTAAGTCTCCTAGTGATGCAGTGAATGATTTATTGCTTCGAGATAAAAGGAAGGAATACAAAACCCTGACTTGGGATTAGAAAATAGGTGAAATAATGGAAGATTTAATTCAAATTGTAAGGGAAGCCGGAAATATTATTTTAGAGGCAGATCTAAATCATGATTTTAATCAGACAGATCTTACGGATGACAATCCGATGATCACCAGTAAAGAAGGTAGAGCAAATTTTGTAACCAAATATGATTTGAAGGTACAATATTTTCTCTTTGATCAAATCAAAAAACTCTATCCGGATGCGAAATTTATTGGAGAAGAGGATGACAAACATCCTTCATCCATGGACGGAAGATGCTTTATCATAGATCCTATAGATGGAACCAGTAATTTTATTTTTGATAATAAATTTAGTGCTATCTCGGTAGCAATGATGGAAGATGGAGAAGTCACAGCGGGTATTGTGTATAATCCTTACTTAGACGAATTGTTCTATGCCAAAAAGGGTGAAAAGGCATATTTAAATCAAAGAGTACTACAGGTGAAACCCTTACCACTAAAGGATAGCTTAGCTGCTTTTGGAACTTCCCCTTATGAAGAAAAACTAGCGGATCAATCCTTTGAAATAGCTAGAAAGTTATTAAATCATGTCGTTGATATCCGAAGATGTGGCTCAGCGGCTTTAGATATCTGCTATGTTGCAGCCAATCGATACTCTTTCTTCTTTGAACTACAATTATCCCCTTGGGATTTTGCGGCAGCTTCCTTAATTCTTCAGGAGGCTGGGGGAAAGATTACAACTTTTGATAAGAAGGAACTTTTCTATGAAGCCAAAACTTCGATTGTAGCTGCTAATCCTGTAGCCTATCAGGAATTTTATCAATTCATATAAGACACGTATGCAAATATATAAGATCTAAGTATGCAAATATATTAGATCATGGAGGCTTTTCCTTTAAGGATTGTAAAAACCTGATACACCCCGGTCAAATAAGTATATTAAAAAACGCCAGCCAAACAATTACAGGGCTGGCGTTAATTGGCTCTTTGTCAAGTCTTGGGGTGAAATTGCTCGCAATCACCCACCAAGACTAGGCTTAAGCCCTAATGACTTATCCTTTGAAAATCTTCTTTCAGCTATTTCCTCCAAAGAAAGAGTATTAGGAATAAACCGATTATATCAAGATATGGTAGTAAAAAATTGTGCAAATTGATTTTCTTTTATCAAGTTGAACATATCATAGAATGAAACTGCTCTGCATATCTTTAACTATAACCATAAGGAGGTTGGCATATGTTAGGGCAGTATGATGTTTATAATGATATTCAGGCTAGGACAGGCGGTGAAATATACATAGGTGTGGTAGGGCCGGTTAGAACAGGAAAATCTACCTTTATTAAGAGATTTATGGATCTCTTGGTAATACCCAATATCGAAGATGTCCATAGCAGACAAAGAGCCGTTGATGAATTGCCGCAGGCTGCAGCTGGTAGAACCATTATGACTACCGAGCCTAAGTTTATTCCAAAAGAAGCTGCTCAAATAACCTTGAACGACGATACAAATGTAAAAATTCGGTTGATTGATTGTGTAGGGTACATGGTGGATGGTGCCTCCGGCCACGTAGAAAATGATCATGACCGTATGGTGAAGACACCATGGTTTGAGCAAGAAATACCCTTTACTCAAGCGGCTGAAATAGGTACCAGAAAAGTAATCAACGATCATTCCACCATAGGAATTGTAATTACCACCGATGGAAGTTTTGGCGAAATACCCAGGGCAAATTACTTGGCTCCGGAAGAAAGAACCATCATTGAGTTAAAACGTCTTGGTAAGCCATTTATTGTACTACTAAATACCAGTAGGCCTTATTCCAATGACACAGTAAAGATAGCAGAGCAAATTGCGGAACAGTATGATGTAACGGTATTGCCAGTCAATGCAGAACAACTAAAGAAGGAAGATATCCATCGAATCATGGAAAATATCCTATCCGTATTTCCTGTTACGGAAATGCAGTTTTATATGCCAAAATGGGCAGAGATGCTTCCACAAGATCATTGGCTTAAAGTGGATCTGCTTCAGTCCGTAAAAGCATTATTTAATGATATTACAAGGGTGAAAGATGCTAGGTCTTCCAATTTGGAAACCGATAGCCAGTATGTAAAACGCTTTAAGATTGATAATGTAAACATGCAGGATGGAACCATTAAGGTAAATGTAGATTTTGATGATACTTATTACTATCAAATTCTCAGTGACTTAATTGGAGTTCCAATTTCCGGAGAATATCAGTTGATTTCTACCTTGAAGGAGTTGGCAGGGAAGAAGTCTGAATTTGAAAAGGTAGCTTATGCGACCGATCAAGTCCGTGCAAAAGGTTATGGGGTTGTATCTCCAATGAGAGAGGAGATCAGAATTGAGCAACCGGAAATCATGAAGCATGGAAATAAATATGGTGTAAAAATTAAGGCAACCGCACCATCCATCCATATGATAAAAGCGGATATCCTGACTGAAGTAGCACCTATCGTAGGTTCTGAAGAGCAAGCGAAGGATTTGATTAATTATATCAATGAAAATGCTAGCGAAAATCCGGAAGGAATTTGGGAGACCAATATCTTTGGAAAGACCATACGACAATTGGTGGACGATGGAATTAATACCAAGATCAATAAATTATCTGATGAAAGCCAGCTTAAGCTTCAAGAGACAATGCAGAAAATAATAAATGACAGCAATGGCGGTCTGATTTGTATTATAATTTAATCGAAACTAGGGCTTGGTTTATCCCCGAAACTTCTTAATAAGTATTAACAAATTGTTACTCGGTAATGATAGAATTCCTTTACCGGGTAACTATTTTTTTCCTGATTTGGTAATGATGACAAATTTTTAAAATAGTTTTGACATATAGTTGACATTTTTTATGGGGTTTGTTATAATACTCACGTAACATATTTAATATTTATGTAACAAATACTTTAATAGTTCCTTAAAATATGTTACCATGGTTAATATACAAAGTAGATCAAACAAAACCACAACGGTACATAACACTATTCTATAATAGTGAAAGAAAAATAATGGGCATATCAACTATGAACAGGATACCAGTCCTTTGAATAATGCTGGGAATACTAATTCTTAAATGAGTATAGGCCTGTTGAGACTACATATGGGATGATTGAAGTTTCGTGTGGTAAAACAAGAAAATATTTGGAGGACATTATAATGAATCAAAAGCTTCTAAAGTTTTCCTTGGTTTGTGCATCGGGAGCATTGTTTCTCGCTGCAAATCCCAAAACTGCTTTTGCCTTTGAAGAACCTGTTGCAGGTTTTACTTATGATAAATTAAACAATAGTACAGAAGACAATGGGGATAACGCCATATCCATTAGTTCCTTATTAAATTATCCGATCCCGGGCTTTACCAATTTGGGAATAGTTAATGTTGAAACCAATCTTATGGTACGTTCTGGTCCTGGTACCGATTATAAGATTGTGGGTAAGATACCCAAGGACGGTGGATGTGAGATTATCGAGGAAGACGATGGAAGTGGTTGGACCAAGATAACCTCAGGTAAGGTTACCGGATATGTTAAGAGTGAATATCTAATTACCGGCCCTGAAGCTTCAAAACTAGCCTTGAAAGTTGGTAACTATATTGCTAAGTCCAATGCCAACGGTAGTCTTCGTGTTCGTAAAGAACCATCAACCGTTTCCGAGATCCTAGATGTGATTGGTAAGGGAGAAGAGTTACTGGTATTAGATTCTATCGTTAACACCGATGGAGAGGATCATAACAAGTGGGTAAAGGTTAGTCTGGATAGTGATGACAGCAGTGAAGGAACCGTTGCCTATGTTGCTAAGGAATACGTTGATATTTCATTTGCTTTAAAGAAGGCCTTTACTTTAGAAGAATTGGAATACGGTTCTGGGGTATCGTCCACTCGAGCTAACATGATTAATTACGCAAAACAATTTTTGGGAAACCGTTATGTATATGGTGGCAATAGCTTGACCAATGGAATTGATTGTTCTGCTTTTGTGATGAAGATTTACGCAAAGTATGGATATTCTATCCCTCGTAATTCCAGGAGTCAGGCGGCTAGTGGAACTAAGATTTCTGCTTCAAAACTAAAACCAGGAGATCTTGTTTTCTACGGAAAATCAGGCTATATCAATCATGTTGCCATGTATATCGGAAATAATAAGGTAATTCATGCAAGTAATAAAAGAGATGGCATTAAGATTTCCAATATGAATTATAGAACACCATTAAAATATGTTAGATATATTAATGATTAAGAATATAGACAATAGGAAAAACGCCAGTTTAGGGCGTGAAATTGGGGTTTCAAGTTTCTGAAAATTCGGCATAGTCCTTATTTGTGGCTATGCCGTTTTGGCTCTTTGTCAAGTCTTGGGGTGTGATTCTATTGAATCATGCTCCATTACTGGGCTTAGAGCTGTTTTAATGCTTATAGTCTCTAAAGGCTAATTTTGAGCACACTAAATAAACCTGCCATATTTT
>DUNZ01000193.1 GCA_012839085.1 Clostridiales bacterium | reverse complement strand
CTTTTCCCTCCATGATAGAAATAGGCAGTATCAAAATAATTGACCCCTTTTTCTATCGAATCTCTTATCATGGCAATGGCTCTTGGCTCATCGATTCCTGCACCCTTTGTAGGAAATCGCATACATCCAAAACCTAGAATGGAAAGTTCATCGCCATTTTTTACATTTCTTCTAGTTAACATATTTTATTTTTACAGTAGACGGAATCAAAAATCCCAAAGTATTAAAATTATTATTCTTTACTTTGTTTATAAAAAATAATGTCTACTAACTTCTCCTTTCTAAAATTTATTGAACTACGTTTGTAGCTTCCATTGAAAACATTGTTCTGAGTTGATAGCTTACACTTTCCTGCTAAACACTATATAAATAGGAGTTATAACTTTTGTTCAACATTTCTGCAATTTTAATTTTTAACTTCAATTCAAAACATTGTTTAGATCTAAATTATAACTTTCGTTCAAACCATTTCTGTAGTTTTAATTTTTCGCTTCCGCTCAAAACATTTTTTTAGATCTAAGTTATAACTTTCGTTCAAACCATTTCTGCAGTTTTAATTTTTAACTTCAATTAAAACTTTTTTAGTTCCTAGTTATAACTTCCCTTGTTTCACTCTTTACCTTTATTCTCACGGAAGAAATTACATAGTTCCTCTACGGCTTCCTCTTTTGTAGCCCATGAAGTTACCAATCGAATTGCTGATTTTTCATCATCCATCTCTTTCTGTATCATAAACTTAAACTTGGCTTCCATCTTTTCTAACAGTTTCTTGGGCAAGATGGGAAAGAGCTGGTTTGAGCATGGGGGAACTAAAAATTCATAACCGCATTCATCTAGGGTTTTAGCGATTTTTTCAGCCATCTGATTGGCATGGGAGGCGATTTCAAAATATAAGTGATCTTGGAACAAAGCCTCAAATTGCATCCCCATGACAAATCCCTTGGCTAACATGGCACCCCTTTGCTTGATTAGATATCGAAAATCTTCCTTTAATTCTTCACGGCAGATCACCAAGGCCTCACCCAATAGGGCACCATTTTTGGTTCCTCCGATGTAGAATACATCACATAATTGTGCTATATCTGTAAGGGAGAGATCATTTTCCTTACAGGTCAGGGCAGATCCCAGTCTGGCACCATCTAAAAATAGGAATAAGTCGTTTTCCTTACATAGTTGGTGGATCTTCCTTAGTTCTTCTTTCCTATAAATAGTTCCTAGTTCTGTTGTATTGGAGATATAAACCATCTTGGGTTTGACCATATGCTCATCCTGATGGTAATTCAAAGCTTCTTGAATTTCTGATGGGCTAAGCTTGCCATCCTGGGAAGGCATCACTACCACCTTATGTCCAGTGGCTTCGATAGCCCCGGTTTCATGAACATTGATATGGGAGCTATCTGCTGCTATCACACATTGATGAGGGCGAAGGAATGATGAAATCACCAATAGATTGGTTTGCGTTCCACCAGAGATAAAATGAATATCTACATCCTCTCTTTTTAACTGCTTTTTTATATATGCTCTTGCACGATCGCTATGAATATCTTCTCCATAGCCGATATTTTGTTCAAAATTTGATTTCATCAAGAAGTCTAATACCCTAGGATGGGCTCCCTCACTATAATCATTTAAAAAGCTGTACATTTTCTATTTCCTCCGTTATATAGTAATACTTTAAGAACCCATAAAAGGTTTCCTCATAAGTTTATCATTATTTTAACCACGATTTTCTTCTTTTTTAATTGAGGTTAAGCCAAATAAGCTACCAAAAAATCCAAGAATCCCGCTCACCCTAAGAACTAATACACTGATTTGCTCCATCAAACCCTCTTTTGCCGGCAAGGGAATAAAGGGGATGGATCTGGTAAGCTGCTGATATCCATGTTCCAGTAAGTACAAGATAAGGCCGGTAGCGATCAAGCCTCCAATCACCGTCAATAAAAGCCCCGACAGTACAAAGGGTAAACCAATAAATCCGGAACTAGCCCCTAATAAACG
>DUNZ01000192.1 GCA_012839085.1 Clostridiales bacterium | reverse complement strand
TTCTCTTTTCTTCATACCAGATCCTCCTTCTGCTCTATGTAATAAAAAAGGGCAAAAAAAATTTGTTTTTTTCTCCCTAGCAGCAATACTTTACCATGTTTATTGTTATATATCATAATTGATAACTAATAAATATGCAAGAATTATTTTTATAAATTTTTATTTTAATTTCTTTTATAAGTATAACTTATGGTTCTTATTAATCCAAACATATAAGAGAATTACATATTTATGCATTATTATAATTATTTATTAACCGCAGAATACTTTTGCCTATCTTTGTGGTTTACAGGTGGCTTACTGGTGGTTTCCAAATATCCCCCTAAACACATTAGTCTATTATTTCCTCCCCTTTGAAAAGACATATAAAAAAAGCCATAGATTTCTAATCTATAGCTTAAAATGTATAATAATTAATTACTTAAGGCATTGGCCAATTGGGCAAACTGTTCTAGGGTAAGCTTTTCTCCTCTTATATTTTCAGGCAAAGCTATTTGATTTAAAGCCTCTATAATCTGCTCCTTAGTAAATGCTAGGTCCGCAGAATTGGTTAGACCATTAACCAAAGTTTTGCGTCTTTGATTAAAGGAAGCTCGAATCAGTGAAAATAGCAAGGTCTCATCCTTTACCTCTACTGGTGGTTTGTCATGTAAAGTGAGTTTTATAACAGCAGAACCCACATTGGGTCGGGGCATAAAACAATTGGGTGGTACATTGGCTGCAATATAAGGTTTTGCATAGTACTGAACCGCAAGAGAAAGGGCCCCATAATCCTTTGAACCAGGAGATGCCTGCATTCGATCAGCCACTTCCTTTTGTACCATTACGGTTATATTTTTAAGGGGAATCTGCTGTTCCAACAGACCCATGATAATGGGAGTGGTAATATAATAGGGGAGGTTGGCTACCACCTTAATTGCTTTTCCCCCATTCTTCAATTGAATTATTTGATTTAAATCCACCTTCAAGATATCCTCATTTAATACTGTTACATTGTCATAAGAAGATAAGGTATCCTCGAGTATGGGAATTAACATTCGGTCAATTTCTACTGCCAGCACTTCTCTTGCATGTTCACATAAATACTGTGTTAAGGTTCCGATTCCTGGGCCAATTTCTAAGACAAAATCCTCTTTTGAAATTTCTGCCGCCTTAATAATCTTATCCAAGACATGGGTATCAATCAAAAAGTTTTGACCAAATTTCTTTTGGAATATAAATTTATATTTATTTAAAATTTCAATGGTCTTCTTTGGGTTTCCTAAATCAGCCATAGCTATTTCTTCTCCTTAATTTTAATACATAGCCTCCTACTTGCTAAGCCCCTCACGAAAATAAAATTTTCTAGCATTCTCATGGGTTACTGATACCACCGTTTCATAGTCAATCTTTTTAATCCGAGAAATTTCCTTTGCAATTAAAGGAAGGTTCAAAGAAGTATTTCTCTTTCCTCGGTGAGGTACTGGAGAAAGATATGGACTATCCGTTTCTAAAACCAAGCGATCTAGGGGGGCATATTCCACAACTTCCTTTAGTTTTTTACCATTGGTAAAAGTAACTACACCACCAATCCCTAAGTAACATCCCATATTCAAATACTGTCTCGCCTGTTCCACTCCATAGGAAAAGCAATGAATAATTGCTCCAACTTCATCGGCTTTCGAGTTTTTTAAAATTTGATAGGTATCATTGGCGGCATCTCTACTGTGTATTACCAAAGGTAAGCCCAGCTCCTTTGCCAATTCAATCTGTCTCTCAAACCAAGGTTTTTGAATTTCTCTCTCTGGTTCATCCCAATAATAATCCAAGCCGATCTCACCTATGGCTACAATTTTAGGATGCTTGGCCTTTTCCTTTAACCACAAAAAATTTTCTTCATTCAAGGCTCCTGTATCACTGGGATGAATTCCAACAGTTCCATAAATATAAGGATACTTATCCACAAGTGCAATGGTATTATCAACAGTGTCCAAACTAGCACTTACATTCACTACATATTCAATGCCCTCTTTGGGAAGTAAATTTAATAAATCTTCACGGTCATGATCAAAAGCCTTATCATCATAATGTGCATGTGTTTCAAATATCATTCTTCCGTCCTCTATTCTAAACTATTTACTCTTACTAATTACTTTGTTTTTTATTTTAACTATTATACAACATGATTTTGGCAATAGCAACCACACCAGATTTCTCAAGTATTTCAAGAATCACAACCACCGGCTAAGCCGGTGGTTTGCTCAGCCCTATAAGGGCTGGTACCGGCTTGAGTCTAAAGACTCTCTGAATAAGTTCGCCAGCCGCACCTTATTCTCGGACTAGCCCTAAAGGGCTTTTTATTTTTTGCCTTTGT
>DUNZ01000029.1 GCA_012839085.1 Clostridiales bacterium | reverse complement strand
GCAATCAATGAAGCCATTGAGATGGGGAAAATCTTTGGTGGTGATGAAGCTCCAGGTTTTATTAATGGAGTGTTAGCAAAGGTGGTTCAAGGAAAGAAATCTCAATCGAATTAAACGATGTTAAAACTGACTGACAATAGACTAGGAGGAAGCTATGGGACAGGCTTATTCGGTCAGCGAAATCAATCAATATATAAAGAGTATATTTATGAGAGATCGGATCCTCAATCATATTTATGTAAAAGGTGAGGTATCCAATTGCAAATATCATACCTCTGGGCATATTTATTTTACCTTAAAGGATGCTCAGGGGCAATTAGCATGTGTAATGTTTGCTGGACAGCGGAGAGGCTTAAAATTTCGCTTAGAGGAAGGTCAGAGCGTTATTGCTCTTGGCAGTATTAATGTCTATGAGAGGGATGGCAAGTACCAATTATATGCCAATCAGATAGTATTAGATGGGCTAGGGACTCTCTATGAGCGATTTGAAAAGCTGAAAAAGAGCCTAGAAGAAGAGGGGCTTTTTGATATAGCCCATAAAAAAGAGATACCGAGATTCCCCAAAAAAATTGGTATTGTTACTGCCTCAACCGGTGCAGCTATTCAGGATATTATAAATATTTCAAAGAGGCGCAATCCCTATGTGCAGCTGGTGTTATACCCGGCTTTGGTGCAAGGGGTAGGGGCAGCCGCAAGTATTGCAAAAGGAATTCGGCTATTAGATCAATTAAATCTAGATACCATAATTATCGGCCGTGGTGGAGGATCCATAGAAGATTTGTGGGCTTTCAATGAGGAACTTGTGGCAAGAGAAATCTATCGTTGTAAGACACCTATCATCTCTGCAGTAGGCCATGAAACGGATGTAACCATAGCGGATTTTGTAGCAGATTTAAGGGCGCCAACTCCTTCTGCAGCTGCAGAGCTTGCTGTAAATGATTATATGGCATATTTGTCAAGTCTCAGAGATTATAAGCGACAGCTTTATCAGGCTATGAAGCAAAAGCTTACATATCAGCAGGCTAGACTGGAAAAATATAAACTACAACTGGAATATGCAAGCCCGGCTTATCAAATTAAGCAGATGAGGCAAGAGCTGATGGATAAAGAGCAAAAACTTCAACATCTGATGGAACAAAGAATTCGTGATTACAGACATAGAATGGATGTATATATCTCTAAATTAGAGGGATTATCCCCCTTGTCCAAGTTAAGTAAAGGTTATGCCCTGGTAGTAGGAGAGGATAATAAACCAGTGCAGACAATTAAAAAGATAAAAAAAGACGAAGAGCTCACCCTATCCTTATTCGATGGGGATGTCATTACAAGGGTGAAAGAAACCAGGGAAATCAAACGAGGTAAAATGGAAGGAGATAAGAATGGCTGATCAAAGTTTTAAGTTAGAAGAAGCATTTGAGAGGTTGGATGGTATTATTGAAGAATTAGAAAAATCCAGTGTCAGCTTAGAAGATTCCTTTACCCTATATCAGGAGGGGATGAAGCTGTTAAAGAATTGCTATGATTCCATTGATAAAGTGGAAAAACAATTGATTATATTAAATGAAGATGGAGAAGCCAATGAACTTTAAAGCAGAAATCCAGTCACGAGTAAATGAAATCGAAGGAATATTAAAAGAATTCCTTCCCCTAGAAGAAGGTTTTCAAAAATCCGTAATGGAAGCCATGAATTATAGTTTCTTAGCCGGAGGAAAAAGATTACGTCCCTTGTTTATGTCCGAAACTTTTCGACTTTTTGAAGGTCAGGATAAAAAGTTTTTAGAACCATTTTTGGCTGCTATAGAGATGATTCATACCTATTCCCTGGTGCATGATGATCTTCCAGCAATGGATAATGATGAATACCGCAGGGGGCGAAAAACAACCCATGTGGTATATGGGGAAGCGATGGCTATCCTGGCAGGAGATGGTCTTTTAAACTATGCATTTGAAACAGCAGCCAAGGCGTTTTCTTTGATTGATGAAGAAAAGGAAATGGAAGAATTAAAGGCATATCGAAAGATTGCTAGAGCTATAGATATTTTGGCTAGGAAAGCTGGTATCCATGGTATGATTGGTGGTCAAGTGGTGGATATCGAAAACTCGGATAAAATTATCGATCAAGATCGTTTGGATTTTATCTATCATCTAAAAACCGGAGCCTTGGTGGAGGCTTCCATGATGATCGGAGCCATACTTGCAGGGGCAGATGATATTTATTTGAAGAAAATAGAAGCCATTGCATCGGATGTTGGTCTGGCATTTCAGATTAAAGATGATATTTTGGATGTCACAAGTACATCGACGGTATTGGGGAAACCTACTCATAGCGATGAGAAAAATCAGAAAACCACCTATGTTACTTTAATGGGTGTGGAAAAAGCCAGTACTATGGTTGAAGAGCTATCTCAAAGAGCAATTGATAACTTTGATTCATTGCCATATCGCAATGAATTTTTAAGAACACTCATTATTGATTTGATTCATAGGGATCATTAATGGGGATAATTCATAGGGATCATTCATGGGGATTATATATTGGGACTATTCATAGAGATTATTCATGGGGATTATATATTAGGACTATAAATAGAGATCATTCATAGGGATCATTAATTGGGTCATTCATAGGGATCATCAAATTAGAATTATTAAATGGGACTATTAGAGATTATAAATGGATTATTGAGGTGAAAAAATGCCCTTAGTTTTAGATAAAATAAAAAATGCAAATGACATCAAAAGAATTCGTCCCCAGGATTATAATAGACTGGCGGAGGAAATTCGTTCGTTTTTAATTCAAAATGTGAGCAAAACAGGAGGACATCTAGCCTCCAATTTAGGAGTCGTTGAATTAACTATGGCACTTCATCTCTTCCTTGGTTTCCCAAAGGATAAGCTCATATGGGATGTAGGTCATCAGGCTTATGTTCACAAAGTTCTTACGGGGCGTAAAGAACTATTTCCAACCTTAAGGCAAATGAATGGATTAAGTGGATTTCCCAAGACAGAAGAGAGCTGCTATGATGCTTTTGATACAGGACATAGCTCCACCTCCATTTCTGCAGCACTGGGTCTGGTAAAGGCCAGAGATTTAAGTGGGGAGAACCATAAGGTGGTTGCCGTAATTGGAGATGGGGCTTTGACTGGTGGGATGGCATTTGAGGCATTGAACAATGCCGGTAGATTACGGTCCAATTTAATTATCGTATTAAACGATAACGAAATGTCCATATCGGAAAATGTGGGAGGTATGGCCAATTATTTAGCCAAACTTCGTACCAATTCGAAATATACTGGTTTTAAAGAAAACATGGAGAATACCCTTAGTAGATTTCCCAAGGTGGGTAAAACGGTAGTTGAAAAATTAAAACGATCTAAGGATGCAATCAAATATTTTATGCTACCTAGCATGTTTTTTGAGGATATGGGGCTCACCTATATCGGACCAATCGATGGTCATAATATACCAAAGATGCTGACTGCTTTTGAGGCGGCTGCGAGAGCCAATAAAGCAGTGGTGGTTCATGTAATAACGAAAAAAGGTAAGGGATATCCCTTGGCCGAAAAATATCCAAGTAAATTTCATGGGGTTGATCCCTTTGATATCGAAAGTGGACAACCTATTAGGGAAGATCAAGGTCTAACCTATACCAAGGTATTTGCTAATACATTAACTCGTTTGGCTAGCAAGGATGAAAAAATTGTTGCCATTACTGCAGCCATGCCCAATGGCACTGGACTGAATGTATTTATGAAGAAGTTTCCAAATCGATTTTTTGATGTGGGAATAGCAGAGGAGCATGCGGTTACCTTTGCTGCTGGTTTGGCAATGGGTGGTTATAAACCAGTGGTGGCTATCTATTCTACATTTTTGCAAAGAGCCTATGATCAAATTATTCATGATGTTTGTATCAATAAGCTCCCAGTTGTTTTTGCCATTGACCGGGCTGGAATTGTTGGTAGGGATGGGCAGACACACCAGGGATTGTTTGATATCTCCTTTCTATCCCATATTCCTAATTTGACGGTTCTTGCTCCTAAAAATTCTTCTGAATTAGAGAAGATGCTTGAATTTGCCTTAGATTTCCCAGGACCAGTTGCCATAAGATATCCAAAGGGTGAGGCTTATCAGGAATTGCGAGACTATCAGACACCCTTGGAGTATGGAAAAAGTGAGGTCATCAAAAAAGGTGAAGATATTGCTGTACTAGCGGTAGGAAGTATGGTGAAAACAGCAGTGGCCGTAGTTGATGAATTAAAGAAGTCGGGTAAGAGTGCAACTTTAGTTAATGTAAGATTTGTGTCACCTATGGATCAAGATATGATCATGGATTTATCAAAAGATCATAAGGTTTTCGTTACCCTTGAGGAAAATGTACGAAGTGGTGGATTTGGACAGAAGGTGGCAGATTTTCTTTTAGAAAAGAAATTGAATAAAAAGTTTATTAATATCTCGGTTCCGGAAGTTTTTGTTGAGCAAGGAAGTGTGGACGAGATAAAGGAAAAACTTCATCTTGATGAAGAAGGTATTTTGCAAAAGATTTTAGATAATATAAATTCGATTTGAAAGAGTGGTCAAATGAAAGAACGATTGGACGTCCTGATGGTGAAAAGGAATCTGGCTGAGTCTAGGGAAAAAGCCAAGGCCATAATTATGTCAGGAAAAGTATATGTGGACGGACAGCGTGAAGACAAAGCTGGAAGCTCATTTTCAGAAGAAGTAACGATTGAAATTAAGGGAAATCCCTTAAAATATGTTAGCAGAGGTGGACTGAAATTAGAGAAGGCCATAGAGCGGTATGGACTCCAATTACAAGGAAAAATATGTATGGACGTTGGATCCTCTACTGGAGGATTTACAGATTGTATGCTGCAAAATGGAGCCAAAAAGGTTTACTCTATTGATGTAGGAACCAATCAGTTGGCATGGAAACTTCGTCAAGATGAACGGGTAGTATCCATGGAAAGAACCAATATCCGTTATCTAACTCCGGATCAAATAGGGGATAAACCAGCTTTTGCCTCCATTGACGTATCCTTTATATCCTTAACGAAAGTTTTGCTTCCTGTTAGGGAACTTTTGATGGAGTCAGGTGAAGTTGTAGCTCTCATTAAACCTCAGTTTGAAGCAGGTCGAGAGAAGGTAGGAAAAAAAGGTGTGGTTCGGGATAAGAAAGTTCATCTGGAGGTAATTGAGACAGTTAGTTCTTATGCTACTTCCATAGGATTTGATTGTCTGGATTTGGATTATTCCCCGATCAAAGGACCGGAAGGAAATATAGAGTATTTATTATATTTAAGAAAACTTGAAGCTATGGAGGAAGGCCAATATCCAATCGGTAATGGGATCGTTCCTGAAAAAATGAAAGAAGTCGTGGAGTCAGCCCATAGTGATTTAATTGATGCATAAATAACCGAGGATGATAATAAATATAAGCCATATGCTTGAAATTAATAAGCTCATGTGATAATATTAATAAGTGTGGTTATTAAATGGGATATAATTATCTTGAACCTTATCTTTTTGCTTTTCGCTTGATGTTTCCTATGGAATAATCCTATTCTTATGATTGGAATAGGAAGAGACAATCAATATTATTGATAGACAGTATATAAAACCATATATTATAGGAGAGAGATTAAATAAAGGGGATCAGAATGGATCGATTTTTAATTATTAGGAATAAGGAAAAGGATAAGGATTATAGAGTAACCGATAAAATTGTGGCTTATATTGAGAAAGCCGGGAAACAGGTTTTTTTCACCAGTGTGTCAACGGCGTTAAAATCGGATAAAGTAGATATTTCTTGTGATGTGGACTGTGCCATAGTCCTTGGAGGGGACGGTACAATTATACAGGCAGCCAATGATCTGATGGGTACGAATATTCCGATTTTAGGAGTGAATCTTGGAACCGTAGGATTCTTGGCAGAAATTGAAGAACATCATGTATATGAAGCACTCGATGCCTTATTTAATAATAAATATCAGATTGAAAGTAGATTAATGATTCGTGGAGATGTTCATAGTAAGAAAGACAGTTTCCATGAGCAGTTTGCTTTTGGACAGGCTCTGAACGATGTAGTAATTACAAGAAAGGGATTCTCCAGAATTATTAGTCTTGGTATATATGTAAATGATGAATTGGTGGATAATTTTCGAGGGGATGGTGTGATTATTTCAACACCGACGGGCTCAACTGCCTATAATCTATCAGCAGGAGGACCGATTATCATACCCAAGGCGAATGTAATGGTTATAACGCCAATTTGTCCACATTCTCTTAGTCCGAGAAGTATCGTGGTATCCGCTGAGGATACCATAAAAGTAGTGGTTGGTAAAAGCAAAAAAACCCAAGAGGCCGAAGCTACTGCAACCTTTGATGGTAATAAGGTAATTGATTTAGGTACGGATGATGAGATTCTAATTCGAAAGGCCCAATATGATACAAAACTAGTGAAGCTTGGTCGAACCTGTATTTATCATGTATTACGATCAAAATTAGGAGATAACTAAGAGGTGCAAGGATTTGCTATGTAACTTTTAGTACTAAGATATGAAATATCTAGAAAGGCACTGGTGTGAGGAATGAAAATTAATAGACAAAGTAAGATTATTGAGCTGATCAACAAATATGATATTGAAACACAGGAAGAATTGGCGGACCGATTAATGCAGGCTGGTTATAATGTAACCCAGGCTACCGTTTCCAGAGATATCAGGGAACTAAAGCTAACCAAGGTTACCGTAGAAGGTGGCAAGCAGAAATATATTGTCTTAAATCAAACAGATGCCGGTATGAGCGAGAAATATGCTCGAGTTCTCAGAGACGGCTTTATTTCCATGGATATGGCACAGAATATTTTAGTAATCAAAACGGTTTCTGGGATGGCCATGGCGGTTGCGGCTGCTTTAGACGCACTAAATTTAAATAGTATTGTGGGATGTATCGCAGGGGATGATACCATTATGTGTGCAATCCGAACCGTAGACGAAACTCCACAAGTAATGGAAAAGCTAAGTAAGATTATTAGTAGTAGTGAGAATATATAAAAAAATTTTTGTTTTATTTTGGTATTTTAGCTTTGGCTATATAGATTGGGTCTATGTCTCTTGGTTCTAAATCCCATGGGTCTAAGTCCCATGAGTCTTCTGTTACAGAAGAGCTGCATAATAGCTAGATACAAGAAGTCAAGGTAAGTCTTGTAATAAATATAGGGTAATTCTAGTATTAAATAAAAAATAAAAATTAGAATAGTTTTTTACAATCAATTATTTAGATTATGGCATGGAAGTGGAAAAGATTAATACTCCACAATTCATGTCCATTTCTGATGTCATAGATATTTGATAAGACTAAAGGCACACCCTCATAACGCTAGTTATGAGTAAGGTAATTGGTGCTTGTGAAACAGAAGAATAGTTGTTGG
>DUNZ01000191.1 GCA_012839085.1 Clostridiales bacterium | reverse complement strand
TCTTTATTGATGGTACAAAAATCGAGGCAAGTGCCAATAAATATACGTTTGTATGGAAAAAGGCAATTTCAAAACATCAGACAAAACTACTTCTAAAACTGGGGGATTTAACGGCTGAATGGGAGCAACTGTATGATATGAAAATAGTTTATGGAAATACTGTGAAAATGAAGCACGCAAAGAAATTGAGGAAGAAACTTTACGCATTAAAAAAAAGAGAGAATAGATAAAGAAAGACTATTTTTAGGAAAAAAGGAAGCTGCCGCTTCATGATTTTTCAATCGTTAAAGCGACAGCTTCTTGGATTAATTGCACCTGACTGGATTTGAACCAGCGACCTTTCGCTCCGGAGGCGAACGCTCTATCCACTGAGCCACAGGTGCTTAATATAATTGAAATGACTTTTTGACTATGTAATTATATAATAAAAAATATCTTATGTAAAGCATGTTTCTTTACTTTTCATAATTTGAATCATTTTGTAAATTGTAGATGTAAAATCGTGGGGGATAATGGATAAAATTGAAATATTACAAAGTTGTTAAAAAATATTACAAATAAATGAAATCTTTATATTGATTTTTCTTCATGGATTTGCTAAAATAGGGATGATTAAGTAAGAACAAAATATAAAATTTAACTTGAGGAGATAATATGAAACTTAAATATAAAAAAATTATCTTGTTAACAACCATGAGTACAATGGGAATTGGTCTATTAACTCTTTCCATTAGTCAGGATAGACCCAAGGCAGAAGAGATGCTGAATCAAGATGTAAGAAAGGAAGCCTCAGTGGAAGGTTTCGAAAGTGATAAAGTTTCTATGATGTCTTTTGGTATTGAGGATACAGCTCAGGAAAGCATACCAATGCCTACTGCTACTCCTACACCAACTGCGACACCAACACCAAGTCCTACCCCTACTCCGATTCCGGTATATGAATTGGAAAAGGAGGGTTATCCTGAAATCGAACAATTTTTCCGTGATTTTTATGCTGAAAAAATTGATTGTAATATTGAAAAATTGAAAACCATGTTAAGTGATCCTAGTCAATCAGGTTCGGTGGAGAATGTTCAGAACAAGACAGATTATATCGATGATTATCGTAATATCAAAGTATATACAAAAAAAGGATATGAAGAAGATACTTATATCGTATATGTATATCATGAAATTAAATTTAACAGTATTAATACATTAGCTCCAGGCTTATCTAAATTTTATGTAATTACGGATTCTGAGGGAAATCTAAAAATCTATTCTGAAGAAATGGATCCGGAATTACAAAAGTATTACGACGAAAGAAATCTTGATGAAGATGTTCAGGAATTAATCGCCTACACCAATAAGAAAGGTGAGGAAGCCAAGAACAAAGATGAAGATTTGATGCTCTTCTGGAAGAGCCTTGATCAAATTGCTAGTGATGACGAAAATACCGATCAAAGCAATGATGAAGGTGGAAACCAAGAGTAAAAGTCAAGACAAGAAACAGAATAGGAAGACAAGCGCTATGCTTGTTATGAATAAAAGAATACTCCTTAAACTATTATAATCATTAGTATTTAACGATGACTTAATAGGATAGGGAGTATTTTCTGATGTTATAAAATCCGATGGACGAGGAATATAAAATCTAGTATAATTACTAACAGGCATAAAATCCAATACCATCATGGTTTTGGGGATATTTTCGTGAAAGCAGGTTTAAGATGGCGAGAAGAACAAAAAAATTAACCCAACTTGAAGAAGTAAAAGATGAAATTAGAATAAATAAATTTTTAAGTGAAGCTGGTGTCTGCTCAAGAAGAGAAGCGGATCGATACATCATGGAGGGTAAGGTTAAAATCGATGGTGAAATAGCTCAGATGGGATCTAAAGTAAAAAAAGGTAATAAGGTTACCTTCTGTGGTAAGCCAGTGAGTAAAGAAGAAAAATTGGTATTGATAGCACTTAACAAACCCGTGGGTATTGTCTGTACCACTGACCCAAGAGAACCCGATAATATTGTTGATTTTATCAATTACGGAATGAGAATTTATCCAATTGGCCGCTTGGATAAGGATTCGGAAGGATTAATTCTCCTTACCAATGACGGTAATATTGTGAATAAAATACTTCGTGCTGAATATAGACATGAAAAAGAGTATATTGTCAGAGTGAATAAAGACATTACTCCTGATTTTATTAAAAAAATGAGTTCGGGAGTACCAATTCTAGATACAGTAACCAATCCTTGTGAAGTTTACCAGATAAATCGAAATACATTTCGTATCATACTAACCCAGGGCTTGAATAGACAAATCAGACGTATGTGTGAATATTTGGGCTATCGGGTGACCTATCTACAGAGGATACGAATTATGAATATTCAGTTGGGTCATCTCAAGGTGGGTAGCTGGCGCAATGTTACCGACAAAGAAATCATGGAATTGAATAGATTGTTGAAAGGGAAAAAGGGATAATATCATGGATGTGAAACAAGAAATTGAAAAGTTAAGAAGTGAAATTAATTACCATAATGATCGTTATTACAATCAGGATAATCCGGAAATTTCCGACTACGAGTATGATCAATTAATGTTAAGACTTCGAAAACTGGAAGAGGAACATCCGGAGTATGCTACTAGTGATTCACCTACAGTAAAAATAGGTGGAGTAGCAAAAAGAGAAGCTGGGGTATTAGTGAAACACAATGTTCCTATGCTAAGTCTTCAGGATGTATTTAATAAGGAAGAGGTTTATAGTTTTGTCGAAAAAATAAAAAAGGATAGACCCCATGCTTTGTTTACAGTGGAAAAAAAGATAGATGGTCTATCGGTGGCTTTAAGATATCAAGAGGGCCAACTGGTAAGGGGAATTACCAGGGGAGATGGTATCAATTATGGGGAAGATGTTACTGAAAATGTAAAGATGATAAAGGATGTTGCTTTAAAGCTAAAAGAGCAAATCCCATATCTTGAAGTCCGTGGCGAAGTCTATATGAAAAATAAAGATTTTGAAGCGGTGAATGAAAAATTAGAGGCTGCCGGTAAAAAAACATTTGCCAATCCAAGAAATTGCTCTGCAGGTACCCTTCGTCAATTAAATCCCAAAATTGTAAAAGAACGAAAGCTTTCTTTGTTTGTTTTTAATATTCAAGAATTACAGGGAAAAGAGTTTTTATCCCATTCCGAAAGCTTGGAGTGGTTAAAAAAACAAGGAATGAAGGTTGTAGAAGGATATAAAGTATGTAGTAGCGCTGATGAGGTTTGGCAAGCGATTGTTGAAATCGGGGAATCCCGTGGCGAATTAGAATATGACATTGATGGTGCAGTAGTAAAGGTGGATGATTTGGCAGATAGAGTGTATTTTGGAACCACTTCAAAGGTACCAAAATGGGCAGTGGCTTACAAATACCCACCAGAGGAAAAAGAAACGATTGTTAGGGAGATTCGTTTGTCGGTTGGTAGAACCGGTAGGATAACTCCAACAGCCATCTTTGATCCTATTCGTTTGTGTGGAACCAATGTGGAGAAGGCAACCCTTCATAACCAGGATCGGATTGATGAGCTTGATCTACGGATTGGTGATACCATTGTTGTTCGTAAAGCAGGGGAGATCATACCAGAGGTAGTAAAAGTGGTTAAGGAAAAAAGACCTGAAGGAGTAGAACCATATAAAATTTCTTCCACATGTCCCAGCTGTGGTGCTCCTGCGACTAGGGATCTTGATACAGCCGATATTCGTTGTAGCAACTTAAATTGTCCTGCTCAATTAACTCAGCATATCATCAACTTTGTTGGGCGTAATGCCATGGATATCAAAGGCTTTGGTGAAGCCTATATTGACACTCTAATCAAAGAAGGTTATTTGAAGGATATTGCTGATATTTATTATCTATACCAATACCGAGATGAATTAATTGAAAAAGGGTTGATTGGTAAGGAAAAGAATACAGATAAACTACTAAAAGCCATTGAAGATAGTAAAAAGAATGATATCGATCGATTAATTACTGGTCTTGGAATTCGCAACATTGGAAGGCAAGCAGCGACCCAGATTAAAAACCATTTTAAAAATCTTAGGGATTTGATGAATGCAACCGTTGAAGATTTCATAGTAATACCCGATATCGGTGGAATTAGTGCCAGTGCTTTGGTTGAGTTTTTTGCAAATCCACAGAATCAACAGATTCTGGATCGTTTGGAGAAGGCTGGTGTAAATTTTGCTTCCTTAGAGACAAACTCTGTGGAGGATGCCTCCTTAACAGGACTTACCTTTGTTATCACCGGAACATTGCCCTCCATGGGTAGATCGGAGATGGAAGAGCTTATAAAAAGACATGGGGGAAAGGTTTCTTCTAGTGTATCGAAAAAGACAAGTTATCTTGTAGCAGGGGAGAATGCCGGTAGCAAGTTGACCAAGGCAAATGATCTTGGTGTCAAGGTAATCTCTGAAGCGGAACTTTTAGAAATGATTTCATAAATTGGGACGGTTTTTTGGAATCAGTTGATTTATTTATTTAAACATGATAATATGTGACTATTATGACTAAAAAAGAATTGTGGTGGTGAAAAATGCCAATTAAAGTACAAAGTAATCTTCCTGCAAAGAAGATTTTAGAGGATGAGAATATATTTACTATGGATGAGACAAGAGCTTTACATCAGGATATTAGACCCCTAAGAATTGCAATCTTAAATTTAATGCCCATTAAGGAAGATACGGAGGTTCAACTCCTAAGAAGCCTTTCCAATACTCCTTTACAGGTGGATGTAACCTTCTTAACAACTGGTACTTATACAGGGAAACATACACCAAAGAGTCATCTAGATCAGTTTTATCTCACTTATGAAGATGTGAAACATAAAAAATTTGACGGATTAATTATTACTGGTGCTCCGGTAGAATTAATGGAGTTTGAAGAGGTTAACTATTGGGAAGAGTTGGAACAGATTATGGAGTGGTCTAAAACCTATGTAACTTCCACATTACACATATGTTGGGGAGCCCAAGCTGGCTTATATTATCATTACGGAATTCCAAAACAAACCTTAGATAAAAAAATGTTTGGGATATTTGAACACAGAGTATTGAAACGCAAGGAGCCTTTGGTTCGAGGATTTGATGATGTCTTTTATGCCCCTCATTCAAGATATACTACGGTTTCTCATGAGGATATCAAGAAATGTGAAGAACTTACTATACTAGCTGAATCCGATGAAGCTGGAGTATTTATTGTAATGGCTCAGGAGGGCAAACAGATCTTTGTCATGGGTCATCCCGAATATGATCGAATTTCTTTGGATCTGGAGTATAAGAGGGATATCGCTAAGGGACTAGAGATTGCCCTACCTAAAAACTATTACCCCAATAATATGCCCGATGAGAAGCCAAATTTAGTTTGGAGGGCTCATGCAAATGCAATGTATACCAATTGGCTTAATTATTACGTGTATCAGGTAACACCTTATGAATTGTAAGGCTAATCTGGCAAACATCTTAGTGGCTATTGGACTACAAGCTAAACTGAATAAAGATCTAACCATCCATATGGAATAATAAAAAGGAGAGGACAATTGTGCCTCTCCTTAAATTAAGTCTGAATTTTTATTTAATGTAAGAATCTTGATAAAAGAAAGGAGTGTTGGTTAAAAACATCCAAATATTGACTTTTTGTTTTTGGTTTGATACTATGGAATGTAATTATGTGGATACAAGTTCCAGGGGCTGTCCTACTAAGGATTGGTATGCAGCTCCTTTCAAATTTTTGGAGAACTTAGCAGTGCTTGAATTTTTCTACCTTTCCTTAAGATTAGCTGGATGATCTAGTAGGATTTAAGATAATAAAATTTAAATTTAAATAAAGAGCTTAATCTAGTCTAAATTGTAGGATATTATGTTGGTTTACTGTTATTTTGGATGGTTTTATAGATTATGTTAATAAATGGAGTAAATTGTTATGGCATAAAAGGAAAAGCTGTGATAAAATACATAGAAGTAGCTACTTTTTCCTATTTTATTTTTCTGTAATAATTTTAATATGTATAAATTTGATTTTAAAATGGGTTTATGGAAGTAGTTCTAGTGTTTCAGTTTCAATATTGGGGGAGTTATGATGAATCTGATGGAATATCTTGAAAGCAAACCTTTGATCATTATGGCTATTGTTTTTATGATAGCCAGTGTCTTAATCCTTATCTTGATATTTATTATGTATCAAAAGTTAGAGGATAAAAAGAGAATTACAAAGGCTGCTTCTGAATTGGTAAAAATTGCAAATGGTATACATGCTGGTCTTGTTCATTTTATATTAGAGGACAAGTGTCGTATTTTGTATGCTAGCAAAGGCTTTTACGAGCTTGTGGGATATAGCAAATTTAGTGCTAAAAAGGATAATAAGATAACTTTACTGGATTTTATAGATTCTAGAGATCATAAAATTTTTGATGAATTTGTAAAGTGTTTGCCTCAAAGTATTATCAATAGTGAAATACGGTTAAAAACCAAAGAAGGGAATACACTTTATGCCCTGATGAATGGGAATAGCACCATTGGAAAAGATGGGAAACATACTTTTTCTGTGGTGATTGTTGATATTTCAGAACAAAAGAGAATGCAAAATACAATTCTTTTGGAGAGTGAAAGGTATCGCATAGCCACAGAGCTTGCCCAAGATATTCTATTTGAATATGATATCTTAAAGGATGAGATGGTATTTACAGAAAAGTATAAAGAGTTATTTCATAATGAAGCCACCATTCTCAGATACTTTAGCAGCAGTAACCAGCGAAGAAAATTTGTTCATCCCGATGATTGGGGAATCTATCTAGAATTTTGCCAAGACTTGTCCATGGGGAAACATATCATAGAAGCAGAATTTCGCATGAAAGATAAGATTGGTGATTATATTTGGTGCCAAGTGATGGGTAAGACAATTTATAACGATGATAAACGGCCAATCCGTGTGATTGGAAGATTGTCCAATATAAATACCCAGAAAAAAGAGTTGGAGGCCTTGGAGTTTAAAGCAACTAGAGACCCTCTTACGGGTGTGTACAATAAAGAAGTGACCATTAAAAAAATTGAGAAATTTATTAATGGAAATAGGCATAGTAAACATATGCTGATGTTTATTGATTTTGATGATTTTAAGAAAATCAATGATAACTATGGCCATCTAACTGGTGATAAAATCCTCACTTATGTTGTTGAGAAGATTAGAGAAGTTTTTAATGAAGGTGAAATTATTGGACGGAGCGGTGGAGATGAATTCATCGTATTCTGCGGCAACATTGTGAATGATAAAGAAGTTTTGGAAAAAGCTGAAATGTTATTAAAAGCATTGGATACTACATATGAGGACAAGGATCAATCCATTTCCATATCCGGTAGTATTGGTATCGCAGTCTACCCAGAAGATGGTCTTCACTTTGAGCAATTAATGGAGAGAGCAGATCAAGCCTTGTACTATGTGAAAGGTAAGGGGAAGAAAAATTATATGATTTATTCCCCTGCCATATAGATAAGGAAAATGATATTTGAATATTAAAAAGGGCTGTAGCATGATGTGACCCCATAGGTTAGACTAAAAAATCTAGCATATGGGAGGTCCGTTCTGCAACAGCCTCTTTTTTAAAAATCTTTTTTTGAGATGGCTCGGGTAACCAGCAACAAACCGATACAGATGACACACAAAAGCAAACAAAAAATTAGTATAAATAGGATTTCATTCATTTGTGAGGTCTGTTTGATATATTCATAACTTTCTTTTAAAAGAAAGCCAGCTAAAGAAGCAATTAGCCCTGGTTTTAGTAAGCTATTAACCGCATCAAATCGAAAGCGTATGTATTTTATTACTGCATAGGAATCCAAAGCGGTGATCAAAAGTTGGCCTATTAGTAATGCGATTAAATATCCCTTAATACCTATTTTAGGAATAAGAATACAGATCAATAATATCTTACTTAATGAACCCACAACGGAATTTATGAAGGTAATATGGGCTTTTCCTAGTCCGTTAATGATACTGCCCAAGGTGGTAGTAAGATAAATAAAGGGACAAAGCCAAGCAAGGATAATCAGATAGGAACCCGCTTCTGGATTATGGAAAACGGCGTATCCTAAGTCCTTACCAAAGATAATAAATATTGCTGTACTGATAATTCCGATAATCAAACTATACTTAATAGAAACGGAGGTTGTTTTACCTATCAAATTATCATTGTTGACCGCCTGGGCTTCTGAAATGGTGGGAAGAAGCAATACGGCTAAGGCATTGATTAAAGCGGTTGGAAACATGATAAAGGGGATAGACATTCCGTTCAATACTCCAAAGGAACTCAAAGCCTCACGATTGGATAAACCAAATCTTCTTAACATGGTAGGTATTAAAACGGCCTCCATACTATGTAAAATATTAATTAGAAAACGATTGGCCGATAGCGGAATACTTAAACTCAAGAGATTTTTCACAATTTCTTTTCTTCTTATGGATTTGGCTTTAGGATCTACCCCCAGTATAATAAGTTCGGTTGGAGATTTGCTAACAAATAAGGACAAAAAATTATAAATGCTGGATGCAATTTCACCAACCACGATACCGATCACAGCCATTTCACAGGTTACGTTTAAGTTACCTTCTCCTACAAAAAGAGCAAGGGCATATACAATGATAACACGGGTTACCTGTTCGAGGAGCTGGGTGGATGCTGGAACAGCGGTCTTTTTTAAACCATAATAATATCCATTAATACAGGAGGTTACAGCACAAAAGGGAAATACAATGGACAAAATACGTAGGGAGGGAGCACTGCGAACCTCTATTAGAAAACGCCTAGCAATATAATCGGATCCAAAATATACGATTAGAGATAATAGTGCAGCTAACATCACGGATATGAATAAACCAATCCTTAGGATTTTGTATGTATTCTTATCATTTCGTTTGCCCAGTTCTGCTGCCACTAGCCTAGATATTGAGGTTTGTATACCGGTGGCATAGATTGTGAAACAGATTCCGTATACGGGGAAGACCAATTGGTAAATGCCAAGAAGTTCTGCCCCCATGGTATAGGACAAAAATATTTTATAGAAGAATCCGATGATACGGGTAATAAATCCTGCCAAGGTCAGGATCATAGTACCTCGAAATAAATTCATTCTTTTTACACGTCTAGCGTATTCCATAGTGGTAACATTATCATTCATGAATTCTAGAACTCCGCAAGCTTTTTATAAAATATATTTCTAAGTCGATTAACTTATGTTTAATATTATGGATTAAGCAATAAGCTATCTAAATATTCCAGAAACTTAAGATATGTAATGCAATTTAATTCATGATAATATATTGACAATACCGAAATATGGTGCTATATTTAAAGCCGAGTAATTTAATAGGAATTAAATAAGTGGGAATTAAATTAAGTAGGAATTAAATTATGTAGGAATAAAAAAATAAACTAATATGTAGGAATTTATAGTTTGCCAATTGGAAAAGGGTGAGGAAATGAAATTATCTACAAAAGGAAGATATGGATTAAGGGCTGTTGTAGATATAGCCGTTTGTTCTGAGAATGAAGCAATCGCCTTAAGCCAAATTGCAGAGCGTCAGAATATTTCGGTGAATTACCTGGAACAATTAGTAGCTAGATTGAAAAAAGCAGGTATTGTAAATGCAATTCGGGGTGCACAGGGAGGCTATATGTTGGCCAAGCCTGCCAAAGATATATCTGTAGGTGCAATCCTCCGTGCATTAGAAGGAGATTTGAATCCTGTCGATTGTTCTGAAATAAATAATAATGAAGGTAACTGTGACAACTCAGATTCATGTGTAACAAAATATGTTTGGAAGCGTATTAGTGATAGTATAAATGATGCCGTGGATGGAATTATGCTTTCTGAGTTGGTAGCAGAGAGTAAAAAAGTGCAAGCACAAATGGGTAATACAGAAGCCAATAATACAAAACAAACATGTGGAATTTAATACCAAAATAGTTTAGGAGATGACAACATGGAAAAGAAAATATACTTAGATAATGCAGCAACGACTAAAACTAGATCAGAAGTTGTAGAAGCGATGCTGCCTTATTTTACTGAGAAGTTTGGCAATCCATCCAGCATATACGAATTTGCGTCACAGAATAAGAAAGCTGTTGATGAATCAAGAAGTATTATAGCAAAAGCTCTCGGAGCAGATAGTTCTGAAATCTATTTTACCGGTGGAGGAACAGAATCGGATAACTGGGCGATCAAAGCTACAGCAGATGCATATTCTCAAAAAGGAAATCACATTATCACATCAAAAATAGAGCATCATGCCGTTCTTCATACTTGCGAATATCTAGAAAAGCATGGTTATGAAGTTACCTATCTCGATGTAGACGAGAACGGAATTATTAAATTAGATCAGTTGAAAAAAGCTATCCGCCCTACAACGATTTTAATCACTATTATGTTCGCAAACAATGAAATAGGTACAATTCAACCGGTGAAAGAAATCGGAAAGATTGCTAAGGAACATAATGTTTTATTTCATACAGATGCTGTGCAAGCCTTTGGACAGGTTCCTGTGGATGTCAATGATTTAGGCATTGATATGTTAAGTGCTAGTGCACACAAATTGGGCGGCCCTAAGGGAATTGGTTTGTTATATATTAGAAAGGGTATCAAAATTCGTTCCTTTATTCATGGTGGTGCTCAGGAGAGACAAAGAAGAGCTGGGACAGAAAATGTACCTGGTATTGTAGGCTTTGGTAAGGCAGTAGAAATTGCATTGGAAACCATGGATGCCAGAGCTCAGAAAGAGATTGAGTTAAGGGATTATCTCATAACAAGAGTCTTAAAAGAAATCCCATATACAAGAGTAAATGGGGATAGGCTACGAAGACTTCCCAATAATGCCAATTTCAGTTTTCAGTTTATCGAGGGTGAATCTCTACTGATTATGCTAGATATGAATCATATCTGTGCTTCTAGTGGTTCTGCCTGTACATCAGGTTCCTTAGATCCATCCCATGTGCTTTTAGCAATTGGATTACCCCATGAAATTGCCCATGGTTCCTTACGTTTAACTCTTAGCGAAGAGAATACAAAAGAGGAAATCGATTATACTGTAGATAAAATAAAAGAAATTGTTGATAAACTCCGTAAAATGTCTCCATTATATGAAGACTTTATAAAAAGAAGATAAGGATAGCTCAATCAAATAAAAATACTGTTAGGTTATTGGAGGAATTCAAAATGTATACGGAAAAGGTTATGGAGCACTTTTCAAATCCCAGAAATATGGGTGAAATCGAGAATGCAAGCGGAGTAGGAACCGTAGGTAATGCAAAATGTGGAGATATCATGAGAATATATCTCGATATTGATGAGAATGGAATTATACAAGATGTAAAATTTAAAACATTTGGTTGTGGTGCCGCAGTTGCTACCAGTAGTATGGCAACCGAATTGGTTAAGGGAAAAACAGTTCAAGAGGCGGTTCAGATAACTAATAAAGCAGTTGCAGAGGCCTTAGGCGGTCTTCCACCTGTGAAAATGCATTGTTCCTTGTTGGCAGAAGAAGCCATTCATGCTGCCCTATGGGATTATGCTGAGAAAAATGGATTGAAGATAGAAGGTTTAAGAAAGCCCAAATCTGATGTTCATGAAGAGGAAGAAGAAATCGAATATTAATCCTAGAAGGGTTCGATTTTATCCAGGAAAGTTTGGAGGTTACCATGGAAAAAGTAGTGGTAGGAATGTCCGGAGGCGTTGATTCCTCAGTAGCTGCTTACCTATTGAAAGAGCAGGGTTATGATGTCATCGGAATAACGATGCAGATTTGGCAGGATGAGGACGTTTGCAAGATGGAGGAAAATGGTGGATGCTGTGGTCTAAGTGCCGTGGAAGATGCCAGAAGAGTCGCAGCGGTTCTGGATATCCCTTACTATGTAATGAATTTTAAACAGGAATTTAAAACCAGTGTTATCGATTATTTTGTATCAGAATATCGAAACGCGAGAACGCCAAATCCTTGTATTGCATGTAACCGTTATGTAAAATGGGAAGCACTGTTAAATAAATCTCTAGGGATCGGTGCCTCATATATAGCTACTGGGCATTATGCCAAAATATTAAAATTAGATAATGGTAGGTATACCATACAAAAGTCTGTTACCAAGGAAAAGGATCAAACCTATGCCCTATATAATTTATCACAATCCCAACTTGCTCATACTTTAATGCCGGTAGGGGCATATTCCAAAGAAGAAATTCGACAAATTGCCTTTGATCAAAAGCTGCCAGTGGCTTCAAAACCAGACAGTCAAGAGATTTGCTTTGTATCCAATAATGATTATGCTGGTTTTATTACCGATTATCTTAAGGAAAATAAGCAGGATAACTTTACTGGTCTGGAACCTGGGAATTTTGTTAATACCAAAGGCGAAATTATTGGTCAACATAAGGGTCTTATCCATTATACGGTTGGACAAAGAAAAGGTCTGAATCTAGCCATGGGACATCCTGTATTTGTTGTAGAATTGGATCCGGAAAAGAATCAAGTGGTGATTGGAGATAGCAATGAAGTTTTCTCGGACAGGCTGGTAGCAAACCGTCTCAATTTTATGGCCATTGAAGATCTGGAGGATGAAATGACGGTTGAGGCTAAGATTCGTTATAGCCATAAGGGAGCCAGATGTCGAATTAAGAAAACAGGCAAAGATGAAGTATTATGTATCTTTGAAGAACCCCAAAGAGCCATAACGCCCGGTCAAGCGGTAGTGTTTTATCAGGACGATTATATTGTCGGAGGCGGAACGATAATTAAGTAAATATATAAATATAAAAAATGTGAAATTGTAATTAAATATATAAAGAAATGAGTCAAGTCCAAATTAGTGTGTAAATTACCTCGGTCATCAAACGGTAGCTAATGAGACAATAGCCTAAGCGTTTATGCCGCGAAAGCTGTTGACGATGAGTACATGGCATGTTAGGCTGTTGGC
>DUNZ01000190.1 GCA_012839085.1 Clostridiales bacterium | reverse complement strand
AGTACCCTTACATAATGCAAACATCCATCATGTCTCCTCAACCTTTGTGTTATCTAACCTGTCAACTCAACCCTACCTATTTTAGGGCTCAAATTATACCCCCAAAATACCCCCTCGATATGTTCCCGTGTACACATTTTTACCCTTTAGATCGAGTAGACAACTTGGATGTAATTCCGGAAACCCAGTAAAATAAAGGCTTACAGCCGCGACATCAATACCACGCACTCAACGTGGACGGTGTTAGGGAACATGTCAACTGCGCATACCCTGTTCACCTTGTATCCGTTTTCCTGCAGTAAAACTAAGTCACGGGCGAGTGAAGTCGGCTTGCATGAAATATAAACTATTTTCTTCGCCCTAATTGACGCACTAATCTTTTCCAAGGCTTTCGGGTGGATTCCATCTCTTGGGGGATCTAATACGATGATATCTGGTTTATCCTCTAAAGAATCGATGACTTTTAGCACGTCCCCAGCTATGAATTCACAGTTGGTTAAGCCATTGAGTGCTGCATTCTCTCTGGCTGCTTCTACGGCTTCCTCTACGATTTCTACTCCGGTGACCTTTTCTGCCACTGGTGCCAAAAGCTGTGCAATGGTTCCTGTTCCACTGTATAGATCAAAGATATTCCTATCCTTCGTTTCTCCCACATACTCACGAACTTTTGAATATAAAACTTCTGCTCCTAGAGAGTTTGTCTGGAAGAAGGAGAAAGTAGATATCTTAAATCTTAGTCCCAATAATTCTTCATAAATATAGTCTCGGCCGTAAAGTGTTTCCATACGATCGCATTGAACCACATCCGCTTTGCTGTCATTATAGGTATGATGTATTCCTACAACCTTCCCAAATAGAGGTAGTTCCAGTAAAATTTGTACAAGAGGAGCAAATATATCCCCTGTATTCATATCAAGCTTCTTAGATTTTTGATTCTCCTGCTGCTCCCACAGTTCCTGATACTCCTGCTGTTCCTGCTGCTCTTGATTCCTAATTACAATATTATCGTTTTCTGTTCCTATCTCTGAATTTTCATTGGATAGGAATCCTTCTTCTCTTTTATTTCCCTTCTCTGTTTTAAAATCCTCTTGTGATGTCGTGATAATATTAATCAGAATCTCCCCAGTTTTCACTGCTTTTCTTACCAATAGATGTCTTAGATAGCCTTTATGACTCAGTTTATGATAATAATTTAAGCTCAATTCCGAACAATAATCTAACACACAGGAAAGAATCATGTTAAAATCCTTATCCACGATCCTGCAATCATCTACGGTGAGGATATCATGAAAGCTTCCTCTCTTATGAAGTCCCAAGGCCAAAGGTCCGCCCTTAAACTCATCACCAAAGGAAAACTCCATTTTATTGCGATATTCCCATTCCTTCGGACTTCCAAGGATACCTTCAAATTCATAACCACTACAAACCTGGTCGAGAAGTCGTATTACTTGATCCTTTTTCATTTCCAATTGTTTTTCATAAGCCATGGTTTGGTAACTGCAACCTCCACAAGCCCCGAAGCTTTTACAGGCTTTATCACGAGTTTCTAATTCGGATGGCTCTAACACTTCCAACAATCTGCCTTCCGCTTTTTCCCCGCGTTTTTTACTTATGGAAAATCTTATCTTTTGACCAGGTATTGCATTCTTTACGATAACTCTCTTATCTTCAACATCAAGGATTCCCTTATTGGGAAAATCCACTCGTGTTACTCTACCTTCATAAATCTGCCCTTTTTTCATCTATCCTAAGACTTACCTCTGAATAAAAATGTTATAATTACATTTCTATTTATTGGTAAGCCCTTCCTCCTTTCCTCTTGTAAAACTTACTTCACCGTTTTATCTTGTACTCGTGCTAATGATAATTCATAATTAAAAATCTTTCATATAATACAAATCGCCCTCATAATAAGCGTTGAATAAATTAAAAATAAGAATAACTTGAATTCATATGTTTTAAAAACTACTTTAGTATAATCTCGTAATAGCAAGTGATTAAATAATATAGAAATAATCTCTTAAAAATTTAAAATCAAGTATTGATTAGAAAACAGATGACGACCATATTAAATTTATAGCTAAATACCTCAATACTACATAGTACATCATTGAATGTACAAATTTTGCAAATCGAACTATATACTACAAGCTACTTCAGACTATTGCTACTTAATACTATGCACTAAATATTTTGCTCTAAATTCTTTTATCTTAATTTTTTGACCTAAGTACTTCGCTCTAAGTACTCTAAAAAGCTAAGTGCCTTTTAGCCTTATCATTTATTTATTGCCCATATTTACATCAAGAATTTACCTTGTTTATTATACTGACACAATCTTCGTTTGTCCACCCATTCACAAAATTTCACAGATAACCCCCATCATCCTTTAAAATCAATTGTAAAATATCTTCTTTCTTCATTATATAATATTACTTTCTAAACTTTATGATCCGGATAAGCATCCAAATAAATTCCCTATATCGATATCTTCTATCTAAGAATCTTCTATATAATAACTCGCAAATAAAAATTCTCTATAAAATCTTCTATTTTTCTTCTTAAAATTATCGACTTCTCAATAAAACAATCTAAACATACTCTCCAAATTCTTGTCATCTCGTATTATTACCCCTCTTAATTATCATCATCTAATTTTCATTTTTCAATTACAATCCTCTTACTTTTACCAGAGATTTTCATCCTCTAATACTCATCCTCAATATTCCATCCCCGCATGGTATTCACTACTTTTTATCTTTCAAATTCAATCCTTTTGTTTTTATTCAGGTACTTTTCATCCACTAATATTCATCCTAAATATTCCATCCTCGCATTTCATTCCCTAATTTTCATCCTTCGATTCACAATCCTCTTACTTTTACCAGAGAATTTTCATCCACTAATATTCATCCTCGATATCCCATCTTCAAGTGTCAATCCCTAATTTTCATTTTTCATTTACCTTCCTCTAATTTTACTCAAAATTTTATTACACTAAAATTAATCCTTAATTCTCCATCCCCGCATGCTATTCACGCTATCCCCTACTTTTCATCTTTCCAATTACAATCCTCTTATTTTTACTCAGTAATATTTCATCCACTTATACTCATCCTCTATATCCCATCTTCGAGTGCCATTCCCTATTTATTATTCAAAATTTCCATCCTTACGCCAATATTAGTCCCTTCCTCCCTTTCCAGCCTCTTTCCCCAGATTATTATTTAATATGTAACGATTACTTTCCCCCTTAATAGAATATAATATAGCAAAACTTCCATGGCGGAGGTGGATTATGCAACATAGAATTACAAAACCATCCAGATTACT
>DUNZ01000189.1 GCA_012839085.1 Clostridiales bacterium | reverse complement strand
TCACCAACTTAGAATTAAATATAAACGCAGACGATAATTTAGCGTACGCTGCCTAGTGGCAGCTGTCGAACTTAAGTATCCCACGGCTTAAGACCTCGGCATCAACTTAGTGGGGACCTTTATCTTCAAAGCTTTGAGAAGATAAAAGAAAGATGAAGCTACCAAAATCAGAAGCCTGTCTGTCGGCGTCTGATGGAGGGAACAGCATGTAAGTGCTATGCAAATAGCATTTGAGGCATGCATAAAAGATAGGCTGTAATGGGAGAAACCACAATGGAAGAGCTTTCGGACAGGGGTTCGACTCCCCTCAGCTCCATTGACTTTGACCGTCAAACGATTGAGTTTGGCGGTTTTTCATGCATTGGGTTGACTTGCAGGTTGACCGATTGGTTACTGTCGAATCTTAGTGTATTTCCTGGATTATTATGCTATAATATATAAAATATAACTAAGATTACAGAGGCAGAGGTAAACCATATGGAACTGAAAAATGAGAATGTTTTTACTTTGTTTATAAAAAATATTTTATGTTTTTTATCTATTCTACAGATATTTATCTGTTTTTATATCTTTGGTGGTTTCTAATCAATCTAATCCAAGTGTTTTTTGGCAAGATGAAGTTTTTTGATTTATTTACTTTCATCCCTTTTGCTACAAAACGTCTTATCTTATTTACCCTTCTTTACTATTCACTTGGTATGAGTATTGCTTCATTTATTTCTGATTTAACATGGAAAAAACTATCCCAGGGGAAGTATGGGCTTACGAGAAGGCATCCCTTTACCTATTACTTTTTTGAAAAATTATTTATATTAACAGGACTTTTTTTACCGATCCACTTTTTTACGATTAAAACTGGGGAACTGAACAAAACAAGGATAGCAATATTAATATATCTTGTTTTGAGTATAGTGAATCTAATTATAGATATTTATAAAATGAAAAAAGGAATCAAACAAGGATTTTCAGAGGATCGAGTGTGTGCCTATATATCCTTAACAGAATGGAACGATAGATATAGTACCAATCGTGAGTTTTTTCATAGCTTTCGATTTTGCAAACCTTATTTTTATCTTGGGACTGATATTTATAAAACGGATAATGGTATCATATGTCCCTATTGGCTATATTTAAATTATCTTAAGGATGATAAGGGGAAGAAAAATGTTAAGTTTATTTTAATTTCTGATCCCAATAGCATATCTAGCATAACTTCACGACAAATGCGGCAGATATATCGGATTATTGATGAATGTCTTCAGCGAAAAGAACCTGTTTTAGTAGTCCATAGGAAAAACATATTGGATGATACAGAGAATAAGTTATATACAAAAAAGATAAATAAGCAAAGTAGATTTCTACAAGAGATACTTAAAAGACCAGTTCAATTTCTTTGCGGTAGTACAATAAAGGAAGAAGAAGTGAAAGATTTTATCTTACAAGATAATGAGAAAAGCAATCTTGTGGATTATATATCAAAATTGCGGGGCTACTTGGATGCTTATGCCAATACAGACAAGTATAGCTATGTAAAAGAAGAACTTACCAAGATTAATCTTGCCTCTGATGAAGTAGCAACTTTTTATCGCTTGGTAAAAATAGTAGAATACATTTTTCATTACCGTGCCATAGCCTTGTTAGCAATGGGAAAAGGCAATTCGAAACACATCGATAAAAGGAAATTTACTTCATCCATGGGTAGCTGGAAAGCAATTCAAAATATCAGTAATAAAGTTTATAAGGATGATGAAGTTGTGCAAGCTTATCGGTTGATTGATGGCATATTAAATCAATCCCTTGGAGGAAAAAGAGTCGTTAAGTATCATGAGATCAGTGATTTACTAACCCAACTAAGAAACAGATATATTGGACATGGAACCATGGCCTTTTCTGTTTCAACAAAACTTTTAATATCCCTTATGATATTGGTATTGGTTGTTTTGCAAGAGTTTTTAGAAGATGGATTGGAGATATCTGATAATGATGTGATAAAACTGGATACTCTGGAGGGAGAAGAGGTCTATTGCATGATCAAGGATCCAAACCCTATGGAAGAAGACCCCTATGTGGGTTTACTAAGTGGTTTTACAAAGGAAGAAAGGGTCATCATGGAATTCTTGGATTATAAAAAAGGAGAAATTTTATCCAATACAGAACTAATTTATGACCTATCATATCATATATAGGAGGTGGGGAGATAGATGAATAAAAACAAAACACTCTTAAGAGAAAGAAATAAAGGATACATATTTTCCTGTATTTTTATTGTTTTAAAATGGTTGTTTTTAATTGTTTTACTTTTAAAACAATATAGCATCTCTCTTATGTTATATTATAATTTGATTTGTGTTTTATGGTTTTTTCTTGGTCGAAAACTAATCTTTAAAATATTATGGAAAAGAATAAAAGACAATGAAAACATTTGTATATGGAGAAAAGATGAGCAGTATATAGAAAACAAATCTTACTATATATTTTCGCTTTATAATTTCGGAATTTACTTAATTTCAGCTGTATTATTGTTCTTTAATAGTCCATTCATGAGCTTCTCTTTAATAAAGATGAGTAAAAAGCTTGGGGTTGCTAGCTCTATAATGATACTAGTAATGATAATCCTATTGATTTTAAGTAATCTTCATATTCTAATGAACACAGTTGTTTTAAATTCCGTGGATCCTGCGATAAAAAAGCTTAGGTTACATAGTCCCCATAGTCTTGCCACAGAGTCCATCGTAATGATAATCAATGAGACTAGCATCGGTCCTGAGAAAATTAATAAATTAAGTGTTTATAAAGGTTCCCTAGAGCCAACTATCAGAATTATTTATTAGAAGAAAGTCAGTTAAATAAAATATTTGCAGGAAAGGCTGGATATGAGGCCATAAGACAGTATATCAAACGATGGTGCTACCTAGTTCAGATTGAAAATGATGAGGAACTGAAAGCTTGTTTTGATAGGGCATATCAGGAAAGAAACCAGGAGAGTATTAGTAACGGTCTAGAAACCACGGTGATATTAAATTATAATCCCAAAGGTATTCCCTTAAATTTACCGATAGAATATAAGAATTTTGCATTTCTTCGATATATGGAGATCGATGATCTCGAAGAAATCTCTTTTGTGGATATATGGAACTGCGCAGGTGGTAAGGGAGATCATTCTAGGAAGGATAGTGACAAATTTTTATGGGAACAAGTACACTATTACTTTCAGCATCCAGAAGTTTTTCTACAACGGATCAATAGCTCCAATGAATTTCAGATTGATTATAAGGGGGGGGAATCCCTGGTTAATCGATTTTTATAAAAATGCATGTGTATTTCAAAACCAATCAAGATCCATCATGGCAATGTTGGATTATATGGAATTGCTAATTCGATTGGTTTCCATTTATTATTATGAAAAGAGCAACCCGGATTTTGATATGGAAAATCAGCTAATCACAGGAAATTTATTATCAATCGCTAAGCTAATCTTAAAAAATTCGGTGGTTAATCCAAAAAAGCATGAGAAACTTATGAAAGTGGAGTACAATAATTCTGAATTGTTGCAAAGTTATCTAAAAAAATTAGAGGTATTTTTATATATATCTTTCCGAGGAGAAAGGGTAAGTTTTTTAGGACTAGTAAGTTTAATTCAAGTAGTGCGAAATAAAATGGTTGCTCATGGTGTAATCAATGAATCCAATGCACCTGTTGTTTGGGGCTTGTTATTTTATGCGTCAGTTATGCTGAATAATTTTCTTGATGTGAAGGAGTTTCGTTTGGTGCAGCAGGAGAATGGATTTTTACTCGGTTACGGGGAGGATTTAGTAGATGGGGGAAACTTGGTAATCAATAGAGATGGTTTTCCTTGTATTGCTTCTATCAAGAAAAAGAATAAATCCCAGACAACATTATATGTGAATTATTTTAATGGTGAATTAATCATGCCTGAATATATTGCTTGATGAAGTAAGAAGATATTCTAAGGGATAAGTATAATAAAATGAAAAAATGAAATAATAAATCTATCCAATGATTAAAATAATAAAAGAGTAGTTACAATACTACTCTTTTTTGGTTGAAAGAGAACTTCTCTTAAAATAAAAGGGATTCCCAGCAGGAGGACAGGACAACTCAGGCTATGGCTATGGTAAGAACAGTAAGATTATTTGGTGAAAGCCTGATATCCATAGCTGAAAAAAATCTGATAAAACAGGATTTAGCAGGTTAGAATAAGATTACTCTATAAATATAAGAAGGTGAGAGACATGCTTCAATTAACCCTAGATTTGGTTATGGGTTTTATAGCCTTGTTGATTACTACAAGGATTTTAAGGAAAACCCAGATAAAAGAAATAAGTCCATTCGATTTTATATCGGCATTGGTACTTGGTGAACTACTTGGAAATGCAATCTATGATGAAGATGTTAGAATATGGAATGTTCTATATGCCTTAGGGATATGGACAATTTTAATGTATGCGATTGAGATTATTACTTTAAAATTTCGCAGAAGTAGAAAAATTATTGATGGAGAACCAGCAATTATAATTAGAAAGGGGAAAATAGATTACAATGTGTTGAAAAAAGAGAAAATCGATTTAAATGAACTCTTGAGCTTGTTAAGACAAAAAGATGTTTTTTCCCTACGAGAAGTTGAATATGGAATTTTAGAACAAAGTGGGGAGTTAAGTGTATTAAGAAAATATGAATATGATAACCCAACCAACAAGGATATGAATTTACCTTCCAAATCCGTATATCTTCCAGTAAGTTTAATTTTAGATGGAGAATTATTGAAAAAACATCTTGAGGTCATTGGTTTTGATGAAGAGTGGTTGTTAAAACAATTACATCGTTATGGAATTAATAAGGTTGAAGATGTTTTATATGCAGAATGGAAAAAGGACGAAGGATTATATGCTGTTTCTAAAAATGCAACAGAAAAGGAATAGTATAAATTAGTAATTAATTGTCGGATTTTCTATATGATATTGTGGGATGTTATGCTATAATATTAAAAAGTTTCTAGAATAATAAGCAAATGACAGGGAGTAATATAAAAAAAGGGGATTGATCTAGGTAATCTGTTTATAGGGGGAGTATACATTTTTGTGGGGGAAGTAAACCATCGGAAATGGTATGATATTAAAGAAACCTTATGGTAAAAATGGTAAATTTAAAGTAGAAGAAGCAATCGAATACTATAAAGATTGTTTTAAAAGTACATAAGTAAATATGGGGTATGATATGGAAAAAATACGTAATGTTAAATTTAAATATACATATATCGATATGGGTTCGGTAGCTGGATCCAATGATTTTCTAGAAGTAAGAAAAGACAGGATCTTTCTTGATGTGGGCAATGGTTTATACACAGGAGTGATTGACCATCATCATAGATTGAATGGGATAGTGATTCAAAACAGTATATACCGTAGTGCTACGAAGTTGGTCACCGCATATCCAGAATATATTCTTAATAATATCAGTGATCATGCCGAAGAGGTTGAGATTATATTACATAAGTCTCCGGATTTTGATTGTTATGCTTCTGCATTCTTGGTTGAACATTTAATCCAATATGGAGGTTTTCCTGAAAGATATGATGCTTTTGCCGATTATGTGGATATGGTCGATGCTGGATTAATTCGAATCAAGAAGGATAATTATCGAGAAGTCTATGGGATTGCTTATTCTATTTATAATGTTCTGGCTCAGGATTTGAAAGAAAATCAGAAGGAAGTAGACCAGAATCAATTCTCGATTTTACTACGGAATCGCTGGTATGAATTGTTTGACTTTGTTTTGGATTGGATTAATCAACACAAGAATTATAATCTTTATGGTGCAGATATCTTCGGACAAGGCAGTCCATTTGAAAAAGAGATTGCATATGTAGAAAAGGATTATGAGATTTATAAAAGAGAATTAGAAGATTCGACCATGTGTCAGCGTATTTGGTTAAAACTACCCCAAATAAATGATGATTCGAACGGACTGTATGAAGTAGAAGGACTTCTTTATAACAAGGTTCCGAAAAGCACATTGACCAAAGCTTGGGCTAGGGTAGATAGTGAGAATTCATCGGGAGATGGTTTTGTATTTACCTTTATTCCTGTCAGCATGGATCGTGAATTGTCTTCCTTAGCGAACGGTGAGTGTATTAGAACCAATCGAGTGATTATATCGGTTGAACCCAATAGTGGTTATTCTCTTAATGGACTAGCCAAGCAATTAGAAATTGCAGAAAAAGAGAAAGAAGATATGGTATTTGCAGACCATAAACACTTAATGCGATGCAGAGATAAGAGAAGGCCAGGCTTTAACCAAAGTTGGTGCTCTAATGACGACCCTTGGTATGATGGTCAGAATTTTAATTATACAATCGTTGACTCACCTAGAAGAGGCAGTATTTTAAGTCTAGATGAAATTAAAAAGATTGTACTGAATTATACGATTGCCAAATTACAAGAATTTTATTGTAACATCGTGTTACCATTTACCATTGATGATAAAAATGCCACTGAATTTTTTGAAAATCCTAAAAATCATATAAAATATGTAATTCAATTGCATGAAAATGGTGTTACAGATTATTTCTTAAATTATATTCAAAGATATCTTCGTTACACCCAGGATGACGATGAAAATATAGGCTGTAATAAATTCCGCATAACAACAGAACCCCTTTGTTTTGTAATCAAGGAAGATGAACAGTTGGAAATAGTAGCTGCTTCAAGAATGGAAAGAGCTTCGGAACAATCTGCATTAGCTGTGAGTACCATTGATTTAATTACCTATAAATACGGGATTGGCTTTATTAGTATCAATACTCATATGCCTAGCTCAAAGAAAAAAACCAGCTTCAAAGAGGCATTACGGATGAATTATGTAATTAGACAATCCTATCAGTATATCAGTAATTATTTTATAAAGGAGAAGTGTCTAATAAACACAGAGTTTTATAAGCCACTCTTATATTCTTCCGTAATACTTGATCCAGAAGGTTTTTATGAATATGAGAAGAAAGAAATGTTATATAAATTATGCAATTGCTTTGATTGGGATGAACCATATGCCAATAATACTTTTGTTGAATCCTCATTACAGCAGCTGTTTATGGAGATGAATAGCAATTGTTGTTATGGTTTTAGTAAAAGTGGAGGGGCGGTTATATGTACACCGGATCATAAAGTGCTGTCGGATAAGTACATAAGGAATCAGGTTAATACCTTTAAGACCATATATTATGAAATATTTCTTTTCTCCCTACATCAAAGGTTAAGCCTATTACGATTAGAAAATCTTCTATCAAAGTATGACGGTAGAAATAAAACAGGCCATTTGGGAAAATTAAGAAGGCAGATGATGAACTTTGTTACCCAAGGCTGGTTTAGTCAGATTACTGAAGATGAAGTTGGGCAAGAAATTTACCGGCGTTGGCAATCAGTGTTTGAATGTGAAAAACTTTATGAGGAGGTATTACAACAAATAGAATCCGTGGATGAATATAAAAATTCTAGGAAATCACAGTTGTATGAAAACTTATCCATCATTGTTTTTCCGCTTTTGTTAATACTTGAGATTATTGGATCAGGATTATTTAAGATAAAAGCTATTGGTCCTGAAGAGGGATTTGACTGGTGGATTACATCGGGATTCATCGTTGTATTCTCAATAATTACATTTTTATTGTTTAAATTAAGAAAACGATAAACTGTAAAAAACACCCGAACTCAATCTTTTATTGTGTTTTGGGTGTTTTTTTCGTAAAACTGCACAAGATGATAGGGGTACTTTCTTATCAAAGTCTAACAAATTTACTATTTTTGTATAGTTACCCTTACAAATTACTAGATTTTGTGTTAATATAAGGATAGAGAATTAATCTATCAACCAATTTATGAGAATTATTTGATTTTTTCAAATGAATTGGATGAATGATATAGAAACTATGGAAAACCGTTTCACACAATTCGTGAAACGGTTTTTAACAAAAAGCAGGTCGTTGGTATTCTAGTTAGGAGGTAAGCATATGTTTCAAGTGAATGATTATGTAGTTTATGGGAAGTACAGCGTGTGTAAGGTGGTAGATATCTGCACTCCCCCCTTTGATGGTGTTGATAAAACCATCAAATATTATATGCTGAAGCCTATGAGTGAAAAAGGAAGTACCATCTATACGCCGGTTGAAAACAATAAGGTGTCAATGAGAAATATCATGACAAAAGAAGAGGCAATGGAACTAATCGATAAGTTTCCTGAGATGGAAATGATATCAGTAGAGAATGAAAAATCCAGAGAATTATGTTATCGTAATTCCCTGCTGAAAGGTGACTGTGAAGAGTTGTTCAAAATGATAAAAACTTTATTTATAAGGAGAGAAGAACGTTTGGCATCTGGGAAGAAAATGTCTACAACAGATGAAAAGTATCTTCGTCAAGCAGAAGATAGTTTGTTTGAAGAATTATCCTTTGCATTTGGTTGGTCGAAAGAAAAAGTAAAAGATTATTTTATTCAAAAAGTTAAAAAATTAGGTGATTTTTCATATTTATAGAATGCGTATCTTGATATCCTTTTAACATTTCAACACAGTTTTATAGCCTGTTTTCTTCTCGGGGGTAATTTATAATCAGAGAATAAAACAGGCAAAACAATCCCTTGATTATAACTTTTACCCGTGATAAACTTAACTTCATTAATAATGGGAAAGAGGGTTACAAAATGATTAACAGTGAAGTGTTGGAGATACGAAAACAATTTAAACATGAAAATACAGCCATAACCAAATTTAGTGGTTGTTATATAGATGGGGAAAAAACTATTGTAACAAAATTTACGGAAACCTTCCTTTGTATGCCAGAGGAAGAAACCTTCAAATATTTTGAAATATTTAAGAAAACCTTATCTGGAACTCTAGGCAAGAATCTAATTCATATGGAATTTCCTTTGGAAACAGAGTTTAATGGTGGCCCTCAGGAGTTTCTATTAAAATTAAGGGATAGTGAGTTAAAGGATGAAGCATTGTTAGATGAGTTTTACCAAAGAATTATTGATATGTATGATTATACTGGTAATTATTTGATCTTACTTGTTTATTCTGCCTACGATGTACCTGGTAAAACCAATGATAATATCTTAATGGATGATGCTTCAGAGGAAGTTTATCGTTTCATACTATGCTCCATATGCCCAGTTAATCTTTCAAAACCAGGGTTAAGCTACAATAACGAAACCAATCAAATTCAAAAACGTATTCAGGACTGGGTAGTATCCATGCCTATGAATGGTTTCTTATTCCCGGCCTTTAATGATCGTAGTACTGATATACATAGTTTCTTATACTATTCAAAAAACCCGGAGGAATTACATAAAGATTTTATTGATCAAATGTTTGGCTGCCAAGTACCTCTCTCTGCCGGAAGCCAGAAGGAAACATTTCAAGCATTAATCACAGAGACCCTAGGTGATGAATGTGAATATGAGATTGTAAAAAACATTCATGAAAAACTCAATGAAATTATGGAAGAACATAAACTAAAGGAAATACCCGAGCCCCTTACTTTGGATAAGACAGAAGTAAAGAATTTATTTGCCGAAAGCGGTGTAAGGGAAGAAAAACTTGTTGAGTTAGAAAAAAATTATGACATGGTTACTGGGGAAAATGTGTCCTTATTGGCTACCAATATAGCCAATACCAGAACTTTTGAAGTAAAAACTCCCGATGTAGTGATAAAAGTAAACCCAGAGCGGACGGATCTTATTGAAACAAAAATGGTTGATGGTCGAAGATGTCTAGTCATTGAAATTAACGATCAGGTAGAAGTAAATGGTGTAGTAGTCAAACCTACATGCCAAAATGAATAAAGGAAGCTATCTTGATTTAATAATTTTTAATACTATGAAACAAGTAAAGACCTGGTACAAAGCATAACTACTTTTCTTTGTGCCAGGTCCTTTTTATAAGAAAGTTAATGAAATCGACTTGTCAATTTTATCATAACCTATCGGAACAATCAGTACATGTGCTAATTATGATAACTGGGGCATGTCTGACTTACTGCTTTTTCTGATTTCTTGGTCTGTAAAATGGAAATTCCCCACTTTCTCTAATTTCTTGATATTTTTTTTGCATTAGGGTTTTGAAATCTTCAACATCTTCTTTTTGCATAACCTGAAGTTTTACTAGTTTATCAAGTATTTTCATTTCAGCTTTTAAATCGTTTCCAAGTAAATCGTATACTTCTTTTTTCTGTTTATCGGTTAGGGTATTCCATTTTTCATAAGCATCCTGCATCTTTTCTTCAAAAGAAGTTCTTTTACCTTGATGCTCTTTTTCAGAAAGTGTTACCGATTCAGTTTCTGTTACAGCTGCTAAGGTGGTTATTGGACTTAGACCTGCAATACCCACCAAACAGGCAAGAGCAAAACTCATCAATTTCGCTTTGTACATACTACTTCCTCGCTTTCCAAATTGACAATGGACTCATTAACTTTCAAGATTAGTATTACCAAAGCAAAGCTTGATTCAATGGGTAATAAGTGGGATAGAAGAATCTACTTATTGAACTTCTCTTGCAGGCATTTCCGTTGGAATAGAAGGAGTAGCTGTTGCGGGTTTTGGTGTATTAATTTCTCTTGTATGATTATGATCATTGGTACTGTTGTTTTCCTTAGCAAAATCATTATTTAAAGCAGTTCTTTTTAAGGGTGTTCCTTTGTTATCCTTTATATTATCCATAAATTACCTCCCAATTAAGAAAGAATACTATTTGTAACATAGATAGTGTTTGCCTATTGTGTAAAAGCTATGCAAAAGAAAGGTAAGCTACATAAATGCTAATGAAAAGAAATCAAAAAGAAAATATTAAAGGAAAATTTCAAGGAAAGTATGAAAGAAAGTGTTAAAGGAAAATGTTCAAGGAAAATATTAAAGGAAAGTATTAAAGGAAAGTATTGTATAAACAGAAGAATTATTCCATGTATTTGTGATTGTTATATCGAGAATTAACATTTATGTAACAACTATTTAAAAAATAAACAATATATTTTAACTTTTCACTTTCTTTATCAATATGTGATGAATGAATAGAGTCTCCTTACCCCTAGGAGTAAATATGTCAAGATTCTAGTGCAAAAAACTCTGTATTTATGGTACTTCCAGAGGTTTTTTGCATTTTATTTTTGAATACTATTTGCTTATTTCTTATATATAAAAGCAGGATATAATCCCTGAAAAGAGACAGGAATTACCAGTATTTAGGAAGAGGAACCATTATATTACTCTTGAACCGCAAGTTCTACTGTGGTAGTCTAAGAGGGCAGCAAGACAGAAGCCAATAAGGAGGAAGACAATATGAAAAGAATATTAGTAACCTTATGTACCTTATCACTGTCACTCTTAGGAACTTATGGCGTAAATCAGTTATCTCAAAGTAATGATAATAACGTTAATAATAATATAGAGACAGTGGCACAGATGGATGAAAAGGCAGCAGAAAGTGAAGAACTTCAAGCGGACAAGGATAAATCTGTAGCCGACAATGAGACTATCGTAGAAGAGACTTCAAAGAATCAGGTAACCCCTGAGGAAACAAAAGAAGCAGATGCTAAAACTAAAGATGAAACTACCAATGAAGTAGCAAGTAAAAAAGTTTCTAAAAATATAGCATCAAACAAGAATGTAAAGGAATATGAAAGCAAGAAAGTAGAAAACATAGAGGCTAAGACTTCTACCAAGGCAAGTGTTCCACAGGAAACTAAGAATAGCAACAATAAGGAAGGAAAAACCTTAGTATATAAAAACGTAGATTTATCTTCCTGTAATTCAGTTGCTGAAGTAGTAAGTAAACTTCAGAAAAATGGATT
>DUNZ01000188.1 GCA_012839085.1 Clostridiales bacterium | reverse complement strand
GAGATAAAATCATATTAAAAGGACTAAACCTGGAGATTGGTAAAGGTGAAGTTCATGTAATCATGGGTCCCAATGGTGCAGGTAAATCTACCTTGGCAAATATATTGATGGGTCATCCAAGGTATGAAATTATCGAGGGAAATATTGAATTCCAAGGAATAGCTATTAACGATTTGAAGGTAAATGAGAGGGCAAAATTGGGTATGTTTCTATCTTTTCAATATCCGGAAGAAATACCAGGTATCACCGTGGAGAACTTTCTACGTACATCCAAGGCTACGATTCATGAGGGCCCTATCAAACTGCTGCAATTTAGAAAAGATTTAAAGAAAAAGATGAAGCTTTTAGAAATGAAGGAAGAGTACGCCAGCAGATTCCTGAACGAAGGTTTTTCTGGTGGTGAGAAAAAGAAAAGTGAAATTCTTCAGCTTCTTATGTTAGAACCCAAATTGGCAATCCTAGACGAGACTGATTCCGGACTGGATGTGGATGCCGTTCGTATTGTTGCATCAGGGGTTAAGCAGTACATGAATGAAGAACGATCCGCCATTATCATTACTCACCATAGCAATATCTTAGAATATTTGACACCGAATTATGTCCATGTACTACTGGACGGAAAGATTGTTCAAAGTGGAGATTTTAGTCTTGTTGAAATGATTACGAAAAATGGATTTGATACTTTCAAAAATTTAGTATAAAAGGATGTGAGGCAGTTGGATATGAATACGAATAAGAAAACAATGATAGAAGATCTGGAACGTGGCTTATATGATATTAAAGATAATTTTGATTATAGCTATAAAACGGAAACTGGCTTAACTCCTGAAATTATATTACAAATCTCTGAACAAAAAAATGAACCTGTATGGATGACAGAATTTCGACTGAAATCTTTACAGATTTATCATGAATTAGATGTTCCCCCATGGGGACCAGATATTTCAGAGTTGGACATTAATAATATTGTCACCTACGTAAAGCCAAAAACAGATCTTAATAATACTTGGGAGGAAGTTCCCAATGATATAAAAAATACCTTCACCAGGCTGGGTATCCCGGAAGCAGAACATAAATCATTGGCAGGAGTAGGCGCCCAATACGATTCCGAGGTGGTATACCATAGCATTAAAGAAGAATTGGTGAAACAAGGGGTTATCTACACAGATATGGAAAGCGCTTTAAGAGAACATGAGCAAATTATAAAAGAATATTTTATGACCTGTATTCCACCTAGGGACCATAAATTTGCTGCCCTTCATGGAGCCGTATGGTCTGGGGGCTCTTTTGTCTACATACCAGAAGGTATCCATGTAGATATTCCCTTACAGTCCTATTTCAGGTCAAACGCTCCTGGAGCTGGACAGTTTGAGCATACTTTAATTATTGTTGAAAAGGGAGCCTCCCTTCATTTTATTGAAGGATGTTCTGCTCCAAAATACTCTGTAAATAACCTACATGCTGGCTGTGTTGAACTATTTGTAAAAGAAAATGCCAGGCTAAGGTACAGTACCATTGAGAATTGGTCAAAAAATATGTTCAACTTAAATACAAAGCGTTGTATCGTGGAAAAAGATGGACTAATCGAATGGGTATCTGGTTCCTTTGGTTCCAAAGTTTCCATGCTGTATCCTATGAGTGTATTAAAAGGAGAAAGAGCCAGAGCAGAATTTACCGGAGTCACCTTTGCAGGTCATGGGCAAGTGCTTGATACCGGCGCTAAAGTAATTCATGCCGCCCCTTATACCACATCCGTGATTAATTCCAAGTCCATTTCTAAGGACGGTGGAAAAGCCATTTACCGAGGAGCCCTTAAAGTGGCTGCCAATGCCCATCATTCCAAAGCGACCATATCCTGCGAATCCCTAATGCTGGATAACAAATCCGTATCTGATACGATTCCCGCCTTGGTACTGCTTAACGATGAAGTGGATATCGGCCATGAGGCAAAAATTGGTCGCATTAGTGATGATGCTATTTTCTATCTAATGAGCCGTGGTCTAAGTGAAACAGATGCAAGAGCCATGATTGTTCGTGGATTTGTAGAACCAATCGCCAAAGAATTACCTTTGGAATATGCGGTTGAAATGAATAACTTAATTAAATTGGAACTCGAAGGAACCATAGGGTAAAGGGGGGAAATGACTTGAACACAGCGAAACATATTAATCGTGAGGAATCAATCCGATCATCCACCAGTCATAACTTAAATACTCTTCCAGCCACCACCTATCGCTGGCTAAAATTAAACCAGTTACAGTTAGAGATACCAGATTGGGATTCCAAACACTCTTATCATAAAGAATTTCTTAAAAACGGTGATTATGATATAAATGAACAAAACACTCAAGATATTGTCCTTAAAAAAATGGATGCTTCCTTGTTACTCCCCAATCATATCAAGGCATCTTTAGCAAAGAAGATGGAATATGGGGTGTCCAAGGAAGTCATAGAAGAATGTGAAAGATCCTATAACAGTGGAGTTTTTGTCCAAGTAGGCAAAGAAAAAACAATCCTTAATCCCATTCGCATAGATTATGCTTTGGATCAGGATAATCCCCAGGTAACAGACTTCAATCTTATCTATGCAGAAGCCAATAGTAAGTTGACCATTATAATGGACTACTCTAATTCGGATAATTCCGAAACCATTCATAAAGGAGCTACTCAAATTATTGCCAAAGAAGGGTCGGAAGTTACACTAGTAAAGATACAAAGAATGAATGATAAATCCCATCATTTCGATTCTATTTTTTCCACTGTCGATTATAATGCCACCGTTAATTATATACAGGTAGAACTGGGAAGTAAAAACTCTGTTACCAATTATAAATCAATTCTAAACGAAGCTGGTAAAGCCGACCTAGCTTCCATCTACTTTGGAGATGGAAAACGTACCATTGATTTAAATTATCTGATGGAGCACAAGGGAAGAAGAAGCATTAGTAACATTCAAACAAAAGGCGCCCTAAAAGATACCGCGGTGAAGACCTTTCGAGGTACCATTGATTTTCAATTAGGAGCAAGCAAATCGGAAGGTGCAGAGGAAGAGTACGTTATTTTACTGGATAAAAAGGTGAAATCCAATGCCATACCTCTTCTCTTATGTTCTGAAGATGATGTAAAAGGTCATCATGCCGCAAGTGCTGGTAAGGTAGACAAGGAAAAATTATTTTACATGATGAGTCGAGGGTTTTGCAAAGAAGAAGCCTTGAAAATGATAGTAGAAGCCTCCTTTCTTCCTACCATCGAAAAGATAGCTGATCATGAGCTTCGCTCCATCATTCAAAAAGAAATTCACCGGAGGTTGATGAATGAAAAACTTTGATCTAAATTCCATACGAAAGGATTTTCCTACTCTTTTTCAAAGTGTAAACGGTAAGCCTTTGGTTTATCTTGATAATGCTGCAACAACCCATAAACCCCAGGTGGTACTGGATGCTATATCCGATTATTATAGAAATTTTAATGCAAATCCCCATAGGGGAGCTCATTATCTTGGAGTTACAGCTACCGATATGTATGAAAATGCTAGGGAAACGGTTCAAAAATTTGTCAATGCAAAATCCACTCGAGAAATCATTTTCACAAAAAACGCCTCGGAAGCACTAAACTTAATCGCTTATTCCTATGGAATGAGCTTGATTGAAGAAGGGGATGAAATTGTGATTTGCATTTCCGAGCACCACAGCAACATCGTTCCCTGGCAACAAGTAGCCAAGCATAAAAAAGCTACATTAAAATACCTGTATATCAACCCGAGTTTTACCTTGGATATGGATGAAGTCTATAGTAAAATAACTGACAAAACAAAATTAGTTAGTATCGCCCAAATGTCCAATGTTCTAGGAACCATTTATCCTGTGAAAGAAATCGCGGAATATGCCCATGGCATGGGAGCAAAAATTGTTGTGGATGCTGCTCAAAGTATTCCCCATATGAAAGTAGATGTTCAGGATATTAATGCAGATTTCATGGTGTTTTCCGGTCATAAAATGCTAGGACCTATGGGAATTGGTGTTTTGTATGGTAAGGAAGAACTTCTGGAAATGATGCCGCCTTTTCTTATGGGTGGTGACATGATAGAGTATGTGGAAGAGCAAAGTACGACCTATGCCCAACTGCCGCAAAAATTTGAGGCTGGTACCCCAAATGTGGGTGGAGCTGTTGGTTTGGCTGCCGCCATTGGGTATTTGAAGGAGCTGGGTATCGAAGAAATTCATAAACATGAGAGGAAGCTTACCTCTTATGCACTTTCTAGGTTAAAGGAATTGCCCTATGTCAAGGTTTATGGGCCTGAACAGCTAGACCAAAGGGGAGCTGTAATCTCCTTCCATATGGATGGATGCCATCCCCATGATGTCGCTTCCATCGTTGATACTTATGGGGTTGCCCTACGTGCCGGACATCATTGTGCTCAACCATTGATGAAGTATTTGCAAGCACCGGCCACCTCTCGAGTTAGTTTTTATTTCTATAATACCATAAATGAAGTTGATATATTGATTGATAGTTTAAAACAAGTAAGGAAGTGGTTAGGACATGGAGCTTGAATCCATTTACACTGATTTAATATTAGAACATAGTCAAAGTAGCCACAACAAAAGGCATTTGGATCATGCTGACTGGTGTGAACGGGGACATAATCCCAGTTGTGGAGATGATATTTTACTGGAATTAAAATGGAAGGATAATATTGTTGAGGAAGCTGCTTTTACCGGTAGTGGATGTGCCATTTCCCAGGCATCCACTTCTATGATGATTGATTTAATCAACGGTAAATCAGTAGAGGAAGCAAAACATTTGGCTGATACCTTCCTAGCTATGATTAAAAAAATTATTACCGAAGATAGTGATTTGGAGGTTTTGGAAGACGCCATGGCTTTCAAGAATATTTCCAATATGCCTGCTAGAGTAAAATGTGCTGTACTCGCTTGGCATACATTGAATGAAGCCCTTAAAAACAAGAAAGTGAATGAAAAAATCTAAAAAATGATTTATAATAAATATGATTTCAAAAGGAAAATGATTTTATATTCACAGGCATTATCAAAAGGAGTAAAAATGGCAAAGGAAATTATTATTGCAGATCATGCCGGATTTTGCTTTGGAGTAAAACGTGCAGTAGAAATTGCAGTGAACCAGCAAACATCCGATCAATCGAATACCTATACCTTAGGACCCCTGATTCATAATAATGATGTAATCAATCGCCTCAAAGAACAGAATATTCTTCCGATTACAGAAGCTCAGCTTGGCGAACTTGGATCAAAGGATTCTATTGTTATCCGTTCCCATGGCGTAGCACCTGATATTTGGGAACAGATTGAAAAAACAGGAGCCCAGTTAGTTGATGCTACCTGCCCCTATGTTTCTAGTATCCAAAAGAAAGTAAGGAAATATCGGGATTTGGGATATCAAATTATTATTGTGGGAGACGCTAAGCATCCAGAGGTAATTGGTATCAACGGCTGGTGTGATAATTCTGCAATCATTACGAAAGATGGCAGTAATTTAGGAGAGCTTCCTTCTAAGGTTTGTATCGTATCCCAAACAACGGAACGACTAGCCAATTATGATAAAGTTGTGGAAATTGTCTCCAGACGATGCGAAGATGTTCAGACCTTTAATACCATTTGTAAAGCTACTTCAGATCGCCAATCTAGTGCAGATGAAGTATCAAAGAAAGTGGATTTAATGATTGTGATTGGAGGAAAAAACAGCTCCAACAGTAAAAAACTATACGATATCTGTAGTAAAAACTGCAAAAATTCTATTTTTATCGAAAATAGTAAGGAACTTTCCGCCGACATATTTCATGAAAATAAAATTGAAAAGGTAGGAATTACAGCTGGGGCTTCTACCCCTGATTGGGTTATTGAAGATGTAGTGAAAAAATCCAGAGAATTTCTAGCTATATAATCCACTAGAAAAAGAAATTTATTAATAAAAATCATAAGTTTCATATTTAATTCCAACTAAGCATGGGCACATTATGGCTCATGCTTAGTTATAAAGTATTTGAATCATTTCATACTTCTACCTATATATAATAGGAACACTGAAATCTCTAGTACCTCTCCATTGCCAAAATCAATTCGATAACTACTATCTAGTTTACCACCCGTATCAATTAAATTTCGGTAGATTCTATCCGATTTACCATCTCCAACAAAATCAAGATCCTCATATTTTGAATCAAATAAGGCTAGCTCATCCATATAACCTGAGTAGAAACGATAGAAATCAAGCATTCCTATTTCGATTTTACCTTGATCATTATATTGATATTTAACTCTTCCGATTTGCTATCCATTGGATCATTATCTTCAGAAGTATCCTTAATTTCACTATCATTCTTGTTGTATATAGAATCCGCATTTTGTACAGATTCATCCTTATCTACATTTCCTTAATTTTCTTCATTAATAATCGATTTATCTACATTTCCCTCATTTTCTTCATTAATAATCGATTTATCTACATTTCCCTCATTTTCTTCGTTACTAATCGACTTATCTACATTTCCCTCATTTCCTTCGTTACTAATCGACTTATCTACATTTCCCTACTTTTCTTCATTAATAATCGCTTTATCTACATTTCCCTCATTTTCTTCATTAATAATCGATTTATTTACATTTCCCTGCTTTTCTTCATTAATAATCGATTTATCTACATTTCCCTGCTTTTCTTCATTAATAATCGATACTTCTTCAGATGGAGTAATTATTCCGCAGTTGTTAGCAAGATACAGCATGTAGATATTAACAATCCACATTTATAAATACTTTTTTAAACATAAAAGTCTCCCTTCTGATATACCCCCACATTTTAAACATAATAATTTATATTACTGAATTTTTATATTTTTTATACTCACCACTTTTAGCCGCTCTAAATATCCAAAGACTTATCGTCTTTCTTCTCTCTGTTTCATTTAATAAATTACCATGCTTTATCTTCACAAATCTTATTCCATAAGTAAGTCATGGTCTCAAAAAAGATTTGTACTTGACATTCACGATGGTAAGGTTTTTTATTAAAAAACATTCCTCCATTAAATACTACATTTCTATATGCATATAATTCGTCAACAATTTCAAATTGCCATATGCCACAATTGATTTTAGAACAAAAATCTTCTAATGAGATTTCTTTTCTTATTGTAAAAATAGATTTTTTAAACAGACAAATGTTTTTAAAAACATAAATATGAGTAAAATCTTGATCAATATTCTTAAAGCGAACCTGAGCCCGATCGGTTCTTAATGTTTTTCTAAATGAATTGAGCTTGTTATTTTCTGTTAACCAAAAACCATTATCATCAAACTCAAATATTAAGTCCTTATTTTCAATCAAAACTTTGACAATACGACAGTCATGCAAAACGATATTAGGATAGTCATTCTCAACTGAATAATTCCACAAGGAAAACACCTCTAAATATTTTCAAAACCTTATCTTGTATTTTTTCTGTTCTGTTAAATTTATACAATCATTATAATGTTTCAAAAGCATTAAATCAATCAGTCAAAAAGCCCATATTATATGGAGCCATTTTTGAAAGTTAATAATTTCCTACTTGTTAGATTCTCCCCTTCAAACGCCTTCATTAGGTGGAGTATACCCTTACCCGCAAATTTTCCCCTGAACGGAGTGTTTTGGATTATAAGATTAAGTTCAGAAATTTTATTATTGATTATAAAATTAAGATTATCGTATTTTTCTGTAATAAAATTCATAGTATTTTTCTGTAATAAAAAAACTCAGACTATTAAATCCTGAGTTCTTCATAAACATTATTCATTAATCCATTGACTATAGTCAAGTTAGACCTTATATATTTCAATCCGTATTTATAATGACTCCAAGGGGATTCGAACCCCTGTTACCGCCGTGAAAGGGCGGTGTCTTAACCGCTTGACCATGGAGCCATATTAATATTATTAACCTGTTATGTAGTATATTATGTAAT
>DUNZ01000187.1 GCA_012839085.1 Clostridiales bacterium | reverse complement strand
GCGCAGGTTGCCTCTATACCCATTTCCCTAGCCACGTCTTGTATCGTCAGTTCTTCCTTCATGTTATCAACACCAAACGTCTTGCTGGCTGCAATAACAGAGCAACCTTCGTTAACAAGAGATTGAAAATTGTAGGAATGTCTTTTTCCTCGATATTATCTTCCAGGGGTACTGCCCATGCTCTTCTTTTTTTTCTTGTTGGACGCATATGATATGCCAACATGATAGCTACGAATAAGAGTTGAATTCCCGCTGCTGGGAATGCCCAAGCAAGATAATCATTTCCATAAACCATATCCGGGAATATGGCTTGCATTTGACTGAAAAGTACAGTATTGATATACATACCGCTACCAACACTCATAAGGTAACTGGTAACTGCCAAGGGTTTTGATACTCCCAATGACATAAGTATTGGCAATACGATAACACCTATAGCAACTACTGCTCCAGCTCCAAAGGTTGAAGTAAAGATAACTCCAGTTACGATAGATAAAAGGATTGTTACTATGAGAGGATTATCTCCTCCTAATTCTGTTACACTTCTAATCAGTTTTTTTGCTATTCCTGTATCAACCAGAACTCTTCCAAACCAGCTTCCGAAGACAACATTTACCGCAGTTGCACCCCAGCTTTCTGGCCCACCCTGGAAGATTTTCACCATTGCATCATTCCAGGTCAACTCTCCACCGATCATACACAATACTGTCCATACAACTCCCATTCCTAGAAATCCAATCATTAGGTTTCCGCCACGAGCTGCATAGAATATTAGTAGAAAGTAGGTAATCAGCAAAATAATACCTATTACGAAATCCATATAGTCCTCCTTGTTAGTAATTATTTGTGTTTTGGATAGGCATATACCAATACCCTTTACAACAATTTCATTTTCTTCATCTTTGGTGTAATCCTATTCATTCTTTTTAAATCTGTTATCATTTATTGTTATCAGTTATAGTATTTTCTAAAAGCATTCAAATATTTCTATTTCCTAAATATCTTAATTTTTTCATTCTCATCTTTCTTAAATATCTATAATTTCCTCAATCTTACTCTTCTTAAATATCAACCTGTCTTTATTTTTTTTGTTAAAATTATCATCTCCTTCCAATCAGTAATTCACCGAACAGAGATAATTGTAACACTTTTTTATTTAATGCTAAATTATTACCATAAATTACTACTTATATTTTAGAAACTGCTTATTTATGTAACAAATATTTTCTTCCTTCTCCAGCAAACTGCATAACTCAAAATGAAATAACGGAACTAATTATAGCTATTTTGACAATCTAGTTCAATGTGTAAAAAATGGTATGTATAGTCATAGACATAGATGGAAACCTAACAAAGAGAACTAATTTAGATATAAAAAACAAACTAAGAAGATTAAGAATTAGGCAATCAAGTCCTGATTAGAAAAAAAATATATTGGAGGGGCATTAATGAAAAAAGCGGTAACATTAGGAGAAATAATGCTTAGACTTTCAACTCCTGGATATCAAAGGTTTGTGCAGGCAGATTCATTTGATGTAGTGTATGGTGGTGGTGAAGCAAATGTAGCCGTATCCCTTGCAAATTATGGATATGAGGCTTATTTTGTTTCAAAACTTCCTAAAAATGAAATAGGCCAAGCAGCTATCAATTCATTAAGAAAATTTGGTGTTAAAACGGATTATATAGCAAGAGGTGGAGAAAGAATTGGCATCTATTATCTAGAAACTGGTGCCTCTATGAGGCCCTCTAACGTTGTGTATGATAGAGCTCATTCTTCAATTGCTGAAGCAGATATGAAAGATTTTGACTTCGATGAAATATTTAAAAATGCAGCTTGGTTCCACTTCTCAGGAATCACTCCTGCCTTAAGCGATTCAGCTGCACTTTTAACCGAAGAGGCTTTAAAAGCAGCGAAAAAGAATAATGTGACTGTATCCGTAGATTTGAACTACAGAAAGAAGCTTTGGTCACCGGAAAAAGCAAAAGAAGTAATGACAAGACTGATGCAATATGTGGATGTTTGTATTGGTAATGAAGAAGATGCCCATCTAACTCTTGGATTTAAACCTGGACAAACAGATGTAACCTCCGGAGAGTTAGAACTAGCTGGTTATAAAGATATATTCAAGCAAATGATTGATAAATTTGGATTTAAATATGTAATTAGTTCCCTAAGGGAATCCCATTCCGCATCTGATAATGGATGGTCAGCATGTGCCTTTGATGGCAATGAATTCTATCACTCAAGAAAATATGAAATAAGAATCGTGGATCGAGTAGGAGGAGGAGACTCCTTCGCTTCCGGTGTTATTTATGGATTATTGGAAGGTAAAAACTTTAAAGATGCATTAGAATTTGGCGTAGCAGCATCCGCCTTAAAGCATACCATACATGGTGATTTCAATCTTGTTACAGTTGAAGAAGTTGAAACCTTGCTTAAAGGCGATGCTTCCGGTAGAGTTCAAAGATAATGTCATACAAACTAAGACCACTTCGACTAATGAAGTGGTCTTTTACTGCAATCTATGAAAATCTCAAACCAAATAGCTTGGGGTTGGCCTTGTTTTCCCCTCCTTTTTGTTGAAAGGTAACTTATTTTTTAGTATAATAATTTAAGTAAATTTAATTTTATGGAGGGTTTGAAATGGCTTGTAACACTACCATTCAATGTACTTGTACATATACTTCATGTTCACGTCATGGAAAATGCTGTGAATGTGTTAAACATCACCGTAGAAACGGAGAAGTACCTGGATGTTTCTTTTCAAAATCTGGTGAGAAAACTTATGATAGGTCAATTGAAAATCTCTACAGTGATTATAAAAAGCATCGTTAAGGTATCTTTTCCTGTTACCTGTTTGTGATTGTCAACAATATTATGAATGCGAATGCAATACTTTCAATTGCGATTTCAATCTTATTAATAACAGAGAAGCCCCAATTGCAAGAATAAATTGAAGCATTTCAAATGTAAAACTTAATACAAAAGCTGGTAATAT
>DUNZ01000186.1 GCA_012839085.1 Clostridiales bacterium | reverse complement strand
TTTGGCTAATTCTTTCTAATATCTTATTATGGAAATTTTCATGCTTACTTTTTGTCACCGTCTCAATGATTTGGTATAATTCATCCAACTGAATTGGCTTTGTAATGTATTCGTCCAAGCCAAAACGTAAAAACTTCTCCCTATCCCCTTGCAAAGCATAGGCAGTAACTGCAACAATGGGAATACCGCTGGCAGGCCCATCCATTTTTCGAATCCTTCGTGTTGTTTCAATTCCATCCATTTCAGGCATTTCTATATCCATGAAAATAAGATCAAAACTGTGAGTTTTTAATAAAGCTAAGGCTCTTTTTCCACTACTTGAAGTGGTAACCTTATGTCCTATTTCTTTTAACATCTGAGTTATTACACGTCGGCTAACCTCATCATCTTCTACCACCAAGATGTTTTTTGAGGCCACCCCTTCCTTTTCTATGGGCTCAAGGGTTGATGGCTGTTGCAAGCAGTCACTATTACCCAATTTAGATTTAAAAGTAAAATAAAAGGTGCTCCCTTCACCCTTTTTACTGCTTACACCAATGTTTCCACCCAGAAGTTCCGCTAGTTTTTTTGATATAGCTAATCCCAGGCCAGTCCCTCGGTATCCTTTTTTATTGGAAGGTCCCACCTGGCTAAAGGATACAAACAACTTGTCAATATCCTCAGTTGCAATCCCCACCCCAGTATCTTGAACACTTATTTTTAATGTTAAATCCTGTTCTTCTCTTTCTACTAACTCAACACGGATCCTAATCATACCCTGATTGGTAAATCGTATCGCATTGGATATAAAATTATCTATAATCTGCTGAATTTTTTGACGATCTGCAAAAATAATATGTGGAACATCCTCAGCAATATAACTTTCTAATCTTAAGCCATTTTTATGAATACTAGCTATATGAGTTTTTACGATATCACTAATTAGATCACAAATATTAAAATTAAGTTTCTGAAGACTAAGTTTCCCCGCTTCCATTTTGGATAAATCCAAGATCTCATTAATGATTCTTATTAATGAATTGGCACTGGATTTGGATATCTTTAACTTTTCCTTTTGCTCTTTTGTCAAATCAGACATCAAAGTTAAATCAATCATACCTACAATGCCATTAATTGGTGTCCGTATTTCATGGCTCATTTGTGCTAAAAATTCACTTTTTCCCTGATTGGCTTTCTCAAATAGCTAATATCCGTAGCAATAAGAACGAGTCGATTGCTTTCAATTGTATAAATAATAAACCGACACCATTTTTTATGTACTTCTTCGTAATATTCCTCAATTTTTAAGGTTTGCCCTTTCAAAAGCCTATGGAGATTTTTATTGATGCATGCCAAGAACTCATCACTTTTATCTAAGTAAAACTCTTTAATGGATTTTCCAATAAATATTTCTTGGTTTTGTTCTGCTAATCTTTCATACTCATAATTTGTCTCTAGAAATATTAAATCAACAACTTCACCATGATCGTTATATATATTTTAAAATATGCATAACCACTTTCCATATTATTAAAGAGGGAGCGATATTTTGCTTGTCCACGAAAGACTTTTTTCTCTGCATCTTTCTGTTCACTAATATCCGAAAGAACTCCTATCACTCCTGCAACATTTCCCTTAGTATCCAAATGCATTGTGCCTAAGACTCTACAATTCCGATAAACCCCATCATACCTTAGTAGGCGTATCTCATGTAAAACATATCCCCTTCGTAAGATTCCGCCTAAGG
>DUNZ01000028.1 GCA_012839085.1 Clostridiales bacterium | reverse complement strand
GATATGAAAGTATGGTAAAATCATAATAAATGGTGTATGATGTAAATAATAATTCTAAATCAGATCATACAGGTGAACTCTCACCATTCGTTTCCGAAAGTAAATTGACGCTATCGAAAATCAGTTTAAAATTGATATTATACTCAGGAAATGATATAATTATTTTGTATACAAATCAAAATTTTAATAAGGATAATTTATATGAACATTAATCTGGAGTATTATAAAATATTTTATTATGTAGCGAAGGCTGGTAGTTTTACCCAAGCAGGTGAAGATCTTTGTATTACTCAACCGGCTGTCAGTCAGGCTATTAAGCTTCTTGAAGATAGCTTAGGTAGCAAACTCTTTATCAGAATACCTAAAGGTGTTAAGTTAACCCCAGAGGGTGAAGTATTATTTTCCTATATTCAAAAAGGTTATGAATATATCCGACTTGGCGAAGAAAAATTTCAGAAGATGTTGGACTTAGAAAATGGAGAAATTCGCATTGGCGCTAGTGATATGACCTTAGAATTTTATCTATTGCCATATCTAGAAAAATTTCACGAAAGATACCCCAAGATTAAATTTACTGTGACCAATGCCACCACCCCTGAGACCTTGGCTTATCTTTATGATGGAAAAATTGACTTTGGGATAGTCAGTGAACCCTTTCAGGCTAGATCTGACATCCATGTAACTCCAGTAAGGGAAATCCAAGATATTTTTGTAGCTGGTAATCGTTTTCACACTTTACGGAATCAGCATTTGCCTTACACTGCCTTAGAAAAATTTCCAACCATTTGTCTTGAGCAAAATACCAGCAGCAGAAAATATATTGATCACTTCTTAGCTAAGAATCAGGTGGTTTTGAAACCAGAATTTGAGTTGGCCATGAGTGATATTATTGTAAAATTTGCTATTCGAAACTTAGGAATTGGATGCGTTGTAAAGGATTTTGCAAAAGAAGCCTTAGAAAGGGGAGAATTGTTCGAGTTACAGTTTGAAGATAAAATCCCCCCTAGAAAGTTTTGTATTGTAACCGGATACAACAACCCCATTTCAAAAGCAGCAAAAGAATTACTTACATCCTTAAAGGAAGAAAAATGAGAGGTAGCATAAAATGAAGATACGAATAAAATATATCAGCGATGCAATCGAAAAATTAGAATATATTGATGGTAAATCCGACTGGATCGATTTAAGAGCAGCGGAAACAGTCCAGATGAAGGCCGGAGAATTTAAACTGATACCTTTAGGAATCGCCATGGAACTACCAGAAGGCTATGAGGCCCATGTAGTACCAAGAAGTAGTACTTTTAAAAACTTTGGAATCATCCAAACCAATTCCATGGGTATTATTGATGAATCCTATTGCGGGGATCATGATCAGTGGTTCTTCCCCGCTTTAGCAATGAGAGACACCATAATTCAGGTCAATGATAGGATCTGTCAGTTTCGAATTATGAAACATCAGCCAAAGATTGAATTTATTGAAGTGGATCTTTTAGGAAACAAAGACCGAGGAGGCCATGGAAGTACTGGCGTCCAATAATTAATTTTATGGAGTGTATTTCACAGAGGAGATGAATTATGGCAGGGATCATTACTCATTTAGTTATCGCTAAGGAAATATTAAAACTTTTACCTCCGGGTACTGTAAAAGAGGAAGGCCTTTTTTATATTGGCTCCTTTGCCCCAGATGCGATTCATGCTAGGCCAGGATATGTAAGAGAAGACAAAAAACATACCCATTTTCGTGACAATATCCATGACAGACATTTTGCCTTCGAGGAGAATCTATCCATCTTTCATAGCCGAGTGACAGACTTTATTCAAAAAAACAAGAACCGAGAGGATGGGTTGCTTGACCTCTATCGGGGGTATATGGTGCATATTCTAACCGATGAATTATATGTACTTACCATAAGACAAGAATTTACGGAATTAATGAAATCACAAAACATCGATCAAACAGACAAAGAATACTATCATCGAATTGTTACAGATATGAGCCGGAATGATTTTCTTTTATTAGACCGTTATGAAGCCATAGCTGAAATAAGAGAAAAACTAGAAAAAGCTAAAACTTATCCCATTGAAGGACTGATCAGCAAAGAGGAACTTTGCAAATGTAAGAAATGGGTGATTCAGCATCATTTTATCGAGAAAAATGAAGTACTAGAACCGGTTTATATCAGCTATGAAAGAACTTTAAAATTCATCCATAGAGCAGCCGAAAATATTGTTAAGCGTCTTTCTACAGGGGAAAGCTTCCCTAAAATATTTTAATTTATTTTCAATAATTTTATTGTCCGATGCAAATACTTAGGATATAAGTTGCTGTAAGAGAAAGGATTATGCATATGGACAATAATAAAAACAGAATGAGAGACCGAGAAAAAAGCAAGGCAGAATTACGAAAAATGGAACCAAGAGATAATTCTGATCTAGGAATAATCAATGGACAGATTATAGGTGTTCATGAGTCCAAGCATGAGAAAAGCAGGACAAACAAGAAAAATTAATTCCCTACGAACCATTCATGGAAAGGATGGTTCGTCTTTTATGGTATGAAGTATTATGATTGCATATAGTGAAATAGAGCTGTTAAATATAAAATTTTTATAAACATTTCTATATATTCTTATTGCATTAAAGCTACCAGTATCTTACAATATGTATGACTATATGTAGAGGAAACAGGAGAATTCATATGACAAAAACAATGAATACTATACTTATCTTCCTTCTCCTAATGCAAGGAGGTTTTTTTCCAAATACCTATCTTTTGGCAGGATTGCTATTTTCCTTCTTGTTATTCATCCTCGCCCCTACTGTAAAAATTTATTTACCTATTTTTTTATCTTTTCTTGTATTAGCCATGCATTATTTTATTTCTGCTCTCATACATAATTTTAGTGCAGCGGATTATTCCCCCATATTGCAGATTTTCGTGTATGTATTGTTTTGTTTATTATTATGGGGTTTGGAAGATGAAAAAGGTGAGCACTTAATTGATGGAATCTTAATCGCTGCCATTTTAACAGCTTATATAAGCCTCTTGTCCTATGTTGGACTCCTTCCTATTAAGGGTATGATTGTAAAGGGAAGAATGCAGGGTGTCATGCAATACGCCAATGCAACCGCTGTATTTTTGTCCATGGGACTGCTTTTGATTAATAAAAACCCAAAAAAATTCTATAAGTATAAACCAGCACTACTGATGGGATTACAATTGACCATGTCCATGGGCGGTATATTAGCTTTTTTATTTGGACTTGTTTTATATAGCTTTTCCCAGAAGAAAAAGCTAATTTTCCTTCTAGGGGAAGCCATAGAGTTTATCATATCCGCATCTTTTTCAGCTCTCATTTATATTTCCATTTTTATTTTTGAAGTGAAATTATTGGGCATTTTTATGGCTATTATGGGGTGCTGTCTGGGTCTTATCTGGGACAAAATTCGTACATATTTGATAGGCAAAAAAAGAGTCTATATCTCTATTATATTACTTGGTATCCTAGAAACCCTTGGCCTCTTATTCTATCGTGGCTTAGAGGCTGCTGCTACCTTTGAAGAACGAATGATTCACTCCAAGGATGGTATTAGAGTCTTAATGAAGCACCCCCTTTTTGGCCTTGGTCCCGGTAGGTGGGCACTGGAAAAAGAGAATTGGCAGGGCATAAAATACTATAGCGCTAAACTAATCCATAACAGCTATATGCAAATTGCTGTTGATGCAGGCATCATAGCCTTACTATGCATTATTTTATTAATATATATATGGATCCGTAAGAAAAACAAACAATCCTGGGAATATAGTTCCCTAGGCTGCTTACTCTTGCATTCCTTAATTGATTGCAGTTTGTATTTTACAGGAATTAGCCTCGCAGGTATTGTCATCGGTTCCTATCCTACCGAAAGTAAAAGAAAATATTTATCTATACAAAAAACAATCATTAGGATTATAGCCCTTTTATTCCTATTTATCTATGCATGGAGTATTTGGAAAATGATCCTGTAAATAAAGGAGGAGGCTGATTCTATTTATCTTAATTCTTACAGAACAATAAATTGAAATTAATTTACCTTAGATAAAATGAAAATAAGATTTTTTTATTAAATCAGAAAGAAGGTTGTTTATGAAAAAGTCATGTATGAAATCCCTACAAAAGATTCTGGCTATGCTTTTAGTAAGTATTATGGTTGCCTCCTGTGCACCAAATATAGTTGCAAAGGCTGCTCAAAAAACTTGGAAGGTAGTTACAAATGCTCATACGGTAGTAGACTGGATTTATAATATATCCGGAGACGGAATATTCGTAGGAGGCAAGGATGATAAAAGCTTTCTGCTAAATGCAAATCTTGAAATAATCTCTAAAAAATATGATTCTATCTATGACGCTGGTGACGGATATTACTGTATTTATGATAATAAAAAACACGGTGCTATCGATAGCAGCGGGAAAGAAATCATTCCATTGAAGTATAGTGATGTTTCCTACTGTGGTGATGGTTATTTCCTGGTTGCCAGAGTAAGCAAAGATAAATATGGGGCTGACGTATGGAAATATGGTATCTTAAATAAAAATGGAAAACAAGTTCTACCCATGGAATATGATTTTATTTACTATGCCGATGACGATTACTTTGTTTCCGTAAACTTTGAAGAGGATGGAGATTGGTTCTATGGAGTCATCAATAAATCTGGTAAAACCATAATCCCTCATAATTATACTTATCTTTACTATCTGGGAAATGGATATTTCATAGTTACTTATAACTACAACCAATACGGTGTCATTGATGGTAAAGGTAACATCATTATTCCTGTTGATGAACATTATATTGCTTATTGGGGCAAGGATACATTTATTATTGATAACAATGAATTACAAACTTCCATATATGATGCAAAAGTGGATACTATGGTTGAACTCCCTTACCGTGTTTTATCTTATTCTGATAAGTATATGACCATCTACGACGGTCATATGACCGGTATACTTGATAAAAAAGGAAATGAAGTTCTTCCTCTAGAATATTATGATATCGCACATGTGGGTGATCAATATTTTATTGTTGCAAATGAAAATTTTATGTATGGTGTCATGGACATCAATGGAACTATGATTCTTCCTACAGAATACCACTATATTGATTACTATAAAGATAGTTGTTTCGCTACTTATCAATATGATGAATTTTACAACTCTACCTGTAAGATCTTTGATTTATCAGGTAAAGAAGTCTTAAAAAATGTATATGATTACGCATACTACTACGATGGTTTTCTTTTAGTTAGTAAAAACAACAAGTATGGATACTTTGATAAAAACTTCAAAGAAGTAATAGCACTGACCGATCAGGAGATGTATCGATTTAACATTGATAACGAAGATTTCTTTTATATTAGTGATGGCAAATCAACAAAAATTCTTAACTCCAAAAAGAAAGTTGTTTTTGAAGGCAAGGATAAAGAAATACAAATTATTCATGAAAATGACTACGGCTATTATCGCCCTATTTCAAAAAACACAAAATTGGTTTTTTATGCTGCTGACGTTAAGTCCGAGACCGTTAAAACCAATAAAAAGTGTACCTTATACAAAGAAGATAATATCGCAAAAGGAAGCATTGCTAATTTAAAATCCGGAGCAAAAGTTATATTTATAGAGGATCAGGGCAATGGTTGGTCCTTGGTATCCTATAACTCAAGTCTAGGCTATGTGAAAAACAATTGTTTGAATAAAAAGGGACTATCCACTTATAAAACAACGGTAACTACTGATAAAGTAATCTTTAGAAGTGATATGAAAACCACCTCCAGTACGAAGATTAGTACTATTCCAAAAGGAAAGAAACTTAATGTTATATCCGAAATCGGAGACTGGTTGCAGATCTATTATGGTGGAAAGAATGGATATATCCTAAAAAGCAAAACAAACTTAGCTAAGAAATAAAGAAAATGACCGTAGGAGATGTTTCAAAAACACTCTTCTACGGTCTTATTATGGATTACTAGGAAGCTTAATTTTTATTTAATATCATTATCTATTCCATCACTTTTCTTCTCGGGGTGGTTTAACTGGATAATTTCCGGTAAAGCAAGCATCACAGAAACCTTTTTCCCCACCTAGCATATCACTTAATCTTTCTACAGCCAAATAGCCCAAGGAGTCCGCTCCTATCATTTCCCTAATCTGTTCCACAGTATTATTATAGGCGATTAACTGATCTCCCGTTGGGACATCCGTTCCATAATAACAGGGATATAAAAAGGGAGGGGAACTTATTCTAACATGGACTTTGGTTGCTCCAGCTTTTTTCAGCATTCTAACGATATTAGCACAAGTGGTTCCTCGAACTATTGAATCATCAATCATTACAACCCTTTTGCCCTCAACCACTTCCGATAAAATATTTAGCTTAATTCTAACACTGGAAGCACGGGCTGATTGCTTGGGTTTAATAAAGGTTCTTCCCACATAACTATTCTTTACAAAAGCCATACCAAAAGGAATTCCTGATTCCAATGCATACCCAAGGGCAGCGGCATTTCCCGAATCCGGTACGCCAACTACTACGTCTGCTTCCACCGGATGGGTCTGGGCAAGGATTCTACCTGCCATAATTCTTGAATTGTAGACACTAATGCCATCAATTTTCGTGTCTGGTCTAGCAAAATAAATATATTCAAAAATACATCTTGCTGTCTTTTTTGTACAGAGGGAAGTATCCGAATGTATTCCTTTCTCATCAATCATGACAACTTCTCCCGGCAAAACATCCCGAATAAACTCCGCATCTGCTGCATTGAGTGCTGCAGTCTCTGAAGCAAGAATATAAGTATTTCCTTTTTTTCCTATACACAAGGGATGAAAACCATAGGGATCTCTGGCTCCAATTAGTTTTCTAGGACTCATGATAACTAGGGAATAGGCTCCAACTAGTTTCTTCATGGCTCGTATCACGGCCTCTTCTGCAGTTGCACTGGTTAATCGTTCCCTAGCAATATGATAGGCTATTACCTCAGAATCCGTTGTGGTTTGGAAAATAGCTCCCGTATATTCCAGTTCTTCACGAAGCTGTGATGTGTTCACCAAATTTCCATTATGAGCAATCGATAGAGTACCTTTAATATAGTTTAATACCAATGGCTGAGTATTTTCTATCCCACTTTCTCCTGCCCCTGGATAACGAACATGACCAATCCCGATATTTCCTTTCAGATTTTCTAAATTCTCCTCGGTAAATACCTCACTGATCAGTCCCTTTCCCTTACAGGATTTTACCTTGCCCTTAGGTCCTTGGGTATCACTGACAGAGATACCACAGCTTTCTTGTCCTCTATGCTGCAGTGCAAATAAGCCATAATATAATACAGGGACAACATCCTTTCCATCCAAAGAATATGCCCCAAAAACACCACATTCCTCATGTATTTCATCTGTCATATAGTTGTTTTCCATGTTCATAATGGTCATCTTCCTCTCATTCCAGTGCTTGATCCGAATACAATTCATTTTCCATTACCCTATTCATTATAAGGTAGATTATAAATCAATAGCAATAGTTTTTTCGGTACTTCAAAGCCATTAAGAAAATTTTGTCCATATGCACAAAATAATATTAATAATACAATTGTTTTACATCAATATTATATCGGATAATTTGTCAGTTATAAGCTTAGATTATAAATAATATTAAGAACATTTATTTTGCGGTAACATACATGAACAGAAAGAACCTGCTAAATAAAGGAAGGAAGGCTAGTAATAAAATTGTAGCCTCCAAAAGCAGATATAAAGCCATTTTTAATTACAATATAATTTTAATACGATTATGTTCAATAAAGCTTCTATTAAAAGTAAAAAGGACTGTTACTAAATCTTTACCTAAGAGTTTTACCCTTAGGCTCCCTTTAGCAACAGCCCAAATCTTTCTTACATCACTAGTAAGATATCATTGCTTTCCTTCAACATAGTTTCAGGAAGGTAATTATCGGTTAATTTTTCACCATTTAAATAACACTCCTGATATCCACTTTCTGCTCCAGATCGATTCTCTACCTTGATATTTAGTTTCTTACCACGGAACGTCTTTGTAATGGTAAACTCCTTCCAGTCACTTGGAATACTAGGCGCAATTCTCAAACCATATAAATCCGGTCTCATGCCGAGAATTCCTTCCACACATCCAACCATTACAGTGGAAGCCGTACCTGTCAACCAGTGTACATGGGCTCTTCCTTCATAAGGACTCTCGCTACTTTCTACAAACTGTCCATGAACATATGGTTCAATTACCCGAACATCGGCATTGTCGTTCTGGGATGCTGGACAAGATTCGGTGAAATACTCAAAGGCTCGATTTCCATGTCCCATTAAGGATTCCGCTAAAATAATCCATCCCTGAGGTTGGGAGAAGATACCGCCATTTTCCTTGGTGGAAGGATTGAAAAGTAAGGCCAAAGCACCATCAAAGGCATGATTCACATAGGAGGGAGCCATCAAGCGAACCCCATACTTAGTATTAAGTTCCCTATATACACTCTCCAGAGCCTTTTCTGCCTGCTCTTTTGTTGCCAAACCACTAATGACAGACCAGGATTGTGGATTTAACCACATGCTAGCTTCCGGATCCTTCTTGGAACCAATTACTTGGCCATCCTCTTTAAAGCCACGAATAAAACGATCCTCTTCCCAGCAATTATTATTAATAGTATCCTTTAATTCTTTCTGAACCTGATCAAGGTATGTAAGATATTCTGTATCCTTTTTATCTTCAGCAAAGCTACGAATGACTGACATAGCATAATAAAGCTGCATGGCCACAAAAGTGGATTCGCCTTTTTTTCCAAGCCGTAAGCAGTCATTCCAGTCCGCATGGAGTCCTGCAGGCATTCCATGAACACTCAAACGTTCCATAGAAAATGCAATTGCCCGTTTCAAATGGTCATAAACCGTACCTTCATCGCGGTTTGCATAGGGAATCACTTCATCTATAAAGGCAACATCCCCAGTTTCAGCCAAATATTTATAAATCGTAGGGAATAACCAGAGGGCATCGTCTGCTCGGTAGGCCGGATGACCGGTTGCCTGAACATAGGACATATCTTCTGGCGTATCCTCATGTCCCGCATTATGATCAAATTTAACCAGAGGTAATCCGCCCCCATGATCCACTTGTGCAGATAACATGAAGCGAATTTTCTCTTTTGCCATTTCAGGGTCCAAATGAATAATTCCTTGAATATCCTGAACCGTATCTCGGTAACCATAACCATTACGTAAACCAGCATAGATAAAGGATGCTGCTCTAGACCAAATAAAGGTAATGAAGCATTGATAAGCATTCCAGGTATTAATCATGGCATTAAAGTTTTCACAAGGAGTATTTACCTGAAAGTTAGCCAGTTTACTATGCCAATATTCTTTTAATTCTTGAAGTTCTTTGTCCACCACACTTAGGTTGGAATAGTAATCTAAGATTTCACTGGATTCTTTGTCATTCTTACGACCAAGAAGAAATACAAATTCCTTACTTTCACCTGGTTGTAGATGCAACTTTGTATGTAGGGCACCGCAGGCATTGGAGTTAAAGTTTAATTGATTATCACAACTACCTCTTTCTACCGCAATTGGATTCCCATAACTACGATACCGACCGATAAAAGAAGCTTTATCTCCATTATAGGAAGCAATCTCTGCCCCTGCTAGTCCAAAAAAACGTTCCTTATCATTGCTACCCTCTTCATCCTTATAATAATTTTCATTGATGGTTTGAAGAATCTTATTTTTCTTAAAATATGTTCTGGTAATAAAAAGAGTGTACTGAAGGTTTACCTGATCATTTTCATAATTACTATCATTGGTAAATTCAATAAATCCAAAAGTGGAAATATTACGGGGTTGAGCACTATTATTGGATACCTTTACTCTCCATACCTCATAGGTTTTATTCAAAGGAACATAGTAGAGTACCTCAGAATCAATCCCTTTGTATTTGGCCTTAATCTTTGTGTAGGCTGTTCCATGGTGACATCTACTATGGTATTGATCATAAGCATCCCCTAGGGGCTTTCCTACCGGCTGCCAGGAGGCTGACCAGTAATCATTTTCATCATCATCCCGGAGGTATACATATCTACCAGGCTTATCTTCCTGATTGAAGATATAACGGGATATTCTTCCGTTTGCGCCACTTTTTACAAAACTATATCCACCGGCATTATTGGATATAATAGCCCCGTATTCTGGTGACCCCAAATAATTCGACCAAGGAGCCGGTGTATCCGGTCTTGTTATAACATATTCCTTATTCTGCTCATCAAAATAACCGTATTTCATAATAATCCCCCTCCATTATATTCATTATATTGAAATGTGATTTTCATTTTCATACCGTGTAACAGTTTATCACATTTACCATTCTACAAAAAACCTTCTCCCAATCCAATGTTCTTACTTATCCATTCTTTGTATTATCCATTACTACCTACTCTTTTTAATGATTTCATTTAATTCTTCTACGGTAAATTGATAATGTTTACTACAAAAATGACAATTCACTTCAATAGGTTCATTATCATCAATCATTTCTTGGATATCCTTATGGCCAATGGAGATAATCGCTTTTTCCACTCTTTCCTTACTACAATTACATTCAAAACTTGTAGCTGTCTTCTCAAGAATATCCAGTCCAAAATCTCCAAGAATATATTCTAGTATCATTTCTGGAGTCATATCCTGATCAAGAAGTGCTGTAATCCCATTCAATGTATTGATTTTTTCTTCTAATTGATTAATCACTTCTTCCTCTGCAAAGGGCATTAATTGTATGATAAATCCTCCAGCCCGCTTAACCGTATTATCCTTGTTCATTAGGACTCCCAAAGCAACAGCGGAAGGTACTTGCTCACTAGTGGCATAGTAGTAGGTAATGTCCTCTGCGATTTCTCCAGATACCAGATGGGTTTGCCCCACATAGGGCTCCCGTAATCCCAGATCCCTAATCACAGTTAAAATTCCAGGTCCAATAATTCCTGCTACATCTAGTTTTCCCTTATCATTTGCTGGTAGCATGGCCTTGGGTTCAAAGGCATATCCTTTAACTAGGCCTTTGGAATCTGCAGTCACAGTTAACCCTTGTACGGGTCCACTGCCTTTAATCTGTAGGGTCAAAAGATCCTTATCACCCTTCATCATAATACCCATCATTCCACCAGCCGTTAGTAGTCGACCCAAGGCTGCAGTAACCACGGGACTAGTTTCATGGATCTTTCTTGCATACTCAACTAATTCTCTCGTTGTGGAAGCAAATGCTCTAATTTGGCTGTTGGCTGCACTTGCTCTTACGATATAATCTGTCATGCCTACCTCCATCATGTCAAAACTCACTAAGTTTCTCTTCACATCTTATCTAGTTAGCTAAGCTTATCTTGACATCCAAACATCTTAAACTAAATTTTTCTTGACATCCAAACAACTTAAGCTAATTTTTCTTGACATCTAAACATCTTAAGCTAATTTTTTTCTTGACATCTAACAACTTAAGCTAAATTTTCTTGTCATCTAAACATCTTAAACTAAATTTTCTTGACATCTTATCTACTTAAGATATTTCTTGTTTTCTTGATACTTTTCTCTTGCTATAATATAAACCCTTTCACTATCTGGCCTTGGTGGATTTTTTGTTAAATAATCATATGCTGCAATCCACTCCATACCTGCTTCTTCAATCAAGCGCCGTATGGTATCTAAATCATATGCTCGACGATAATGAGTCTCTTCGTATTTTTGATAACAATTAGCAACCCTTTCATCAAGAGATTTATGATTTCTCCCAAGCTCATCCGGATATTTATTTTCCGATATAAACAGTGTAAGATTTATCTCATTTATCATTTCTTCTGGATAATAGGTATTCTCCCAGATAAAACTACCTTCTTCCCTATTTTCTGCGATGGTACGATCTCCTAACACTGTCTCATAAGTATATCTTGTATCCAAGTCAAAAATAAAAATACCTCCAGGATCAAGATAATTATTGACAAGACGAAAGACTTTCTTTAACTCCTCTTCTGTTAATAGATAATTCATGCTATCACAGACACTAATGACAGCTGCCACCGTTCCATATAGTTCAAACTCTCGCATATCCTGGCATAGATATAAGATACTTCCATCTTCCTCTGGGTTACTATCCCTAGCAATTGCCAACATATCTTCTGAATAATCGATACCAATCATATCATATCCTAACTTTGACATTCTTCTAGTGATACTACCCGTTCCGCATCCTAGTTCCAGGATAATGCCCTCATGAATATTATTTTCCTTCAGTAAACCTTCGATATAAGTAACCCATTCATCATAGGGTACATTGTCCATGAACATATCATAGACCGCTGCAAATCCAGTATAAGGCTGCATCATGCAGCTCCTTTCTAATTATAATCCTCTTTATTTTATCAAGTTATCGTATATCAAATTATAGTATATCAAAAACATTTTTTAATGTGGGGTATAATTGCTTAAATGTATTATAACGTTCCTGATATAAGTCCACAATCTGTGTTTCTGGTTTCGTGGTCTTTATAACCTTAATTAACTTTGAGCATGCTTCTTCTACGGATTGATAAGCCCCACATCCTACCGCTGCCAGAATTGCTGCCCCAAAAGCTGGTCCTTCGGTGGAATTAATCTTATCCACCTCAACATTTAATACATTGGCGATAATCCTGCACCACAATGGACTTTTTGCTCCTCCACCATTGATGCGGATTCTCTTGATATCTACCCCTAAGGACTTGGTAATTTCAAAGGAATCACGAAGGGCAAAGGCCACCCCTTCTAGTACCGCCTGGGTCATGTCTTCTCTTGTGGTATCCATGGTCATACCAATGAAAGTACCCCTGGCATTGGGATTATTATGGGGCGTCCTCTCTCCCATGAGATAAGGTAAGAAGTAGACATGATTCTCACCTAATTTTGTTATTCCCTGCTGCTCCTTAGAGTATTCCTTGGTTCCAATAATTTCATCCATCCACCATTTGTTAGAAGCTGCTGCGCTGAGCATAACTCCCATAAAATGATATCTTCCATCTGCATGACAGAAAGCATGTAAGGCATTATTTTCATCCACGGCAAACTCTTTGGTAGAAATAAATACTACACCTGAGGTACCAAGGGATACATTACATTTTCCTTCTCCTACGGTTCCCGTTCCAACGGCAGCAACAGCTTGATCCCCACCTCCAGCAATGACCTTAATCTTTTCTGGTAAATCCAGTTCCCTGGCTGCTTCTTTGGTCAACTGTCCAACCACCTGATAACTTTCATAAACCTTAGCCATCTGATTAATCTCTAAACCACAGATCTCTAACATTTCTTTTGACCAGGTTTTGTTCTTAACATCAAACAAGAGCATACCGGAGGCATCCGAAACATCCGTACAATGAACACCGGATAGCTTGTAGGCGATATAATCCTTAGGAAGCATGACCTTCTTTATTCTGGAAAAATGCTCTGGTTCATGCTTTTTCACCCATAAAAGCTTAGGTGCAGTAAATCCGGTCAGAGCCATGTTGGCTGTGTAAGAGGATAATCTTTCCCTACCGATTTCATTATTTAAGTAGTCGCACTCCTCCTGAGTTCTTCCATCATTCCAAAGAATTGCTGGACGAATTACCTCATCATTTTCATCCAGAATTACCAGGCCGTGCATCTGTCCACTAAAGCTAATTCCTTCAATGTCTTCTTTGTTACAATCATTGGTAAGTTCCAAAATCCCATCCTTTAGTCCATGATACCAATCCTCAGGATTTTGCTCCGACCAACCTGGTTTCGGGAAATTAAGAGGGTACTCTCTGGTAACGATTTTTTTAATATCCCCCTCCTGATCCATTAATAAAAGTTTTACCGATGAAGTTCCTAAGTCCACTCCAATATATAACATATGTGTAAACCCCTTTCAAATAATTTTTCTATTTAACTATATTATTTATTGATTAAACTATTGTAGTTTTAATATAACAATCCGCCCAGTTATTGTCAAGGAACAATAACATTGTTATGTTTTTGTCTTACCATATCCAACTACGAAGAAAAGAAATGATCTTTGTCCCTTTCCAAAAAACTCTATTTATGTTAACATTAAATAGAGTCAATTGGTACTTAAGGAGGAGTAAAATTATCATGGTTACGGGAAGCAAGGAACTAATAAGGGACATTAATACAAATCTTGTTTTGGAAACAATCATTAATCACTCTGCTATTTCCAGAGCATCTATTGCTAAACACCTTGGGCTCACTAAGGCTACGGTTTCCGCTATTGTCCAAGAACTTATTAATAGAAAGCTGGTAATAGAAATTGGAAGCGATGATACAAGTCTTGGAAGAAAACCAATTCTTTTAAGTCTTGATAAAAAGGCAGGCTATGTAATCTGTATCGATATCGGAGTAGATACCATATCTGGCCTGGTTTCTGACCTCATTGGGGAGGATTGTATCTTAAAGCAAATTAAAACCCCAAATAATCCAACTCAGTTGTTAGATACTTTAATACAATTTATAGAATCCATGAAATTAAATCAAAACACACCTTATGACTTAGTAGGAATCACCTTGGGGATTCATGGTGTGGTGGATGATAATAAGGTATCCTTTACCCCATATTATAAACTGAGTGGATTGAATTTAAAAGAGCATTTAGAACAACATTTTTCCACACCAGTACACTTAGAAAATGAGGCAAATCTCTCAGTAATTGGTGAAAAAACCTTTCAGTATGATTATTCCAATATAGCAAACATTAGTGTCCATTCCGGTATCGGTTTAGGTATCATAATTCAAGACAAGCTTTATACTGGCTACAATGGTCGTGCAGGAGAATTCGGTCATACAATTATCGAGATCGATGGTAAGCCATGCCCTTGTGGGAATCGAGGCTGCTTAGAGCAATATGTTTCAGAAAGAAGCCTCTTGCAAGAGTATGCTAAATTAAAAGGGATAGAGATGGTGGACATCGAAGCTTTTCGTAAGGCTTTTTCCAATAATGATCCCCACGCTCATAAAGTCATGGATTTATTTGTTAAATATATGTCCGTTTGCGTTAATAATATATTAAATGCTTATAATCCAGATATCATCATTATTAATAGCTCCTTTACAACCTTTTATCCAGAAGCTACCCAAAGAATTGAGGAAGCCCTCTCCAGTAAAATGAATAGCTTTATCAAAATTGTACCTTCTGCTCTACAGGATACCTCTATTTTACTGGGCGGAATTTGTGTAGCTATCAAAAACTTCCTTGGTATACATAATTTAAAACTAAAGCACAATGACTATCGTTCCTGATGGATCCCTTTCGATCAATGGACACATTAGGAATGAAAATACGAGGTACCACAGTTTTTAAAAACCTTTGATACCTCGTATTTTCATATCAATTTGAAACCATCTATCAAGTCTCTGATGATTTCTCATCTTCTGCTTTTTTTTGAGCTTCTTTTTTTCTTCTGGTAATAATACCACCAATTCGTCCAGATTCTCTAGCAGTAAGAGATTTCCAACCGGAGGTCATCACTTTATCTAAATAACCTAATTCTTCCGCAATTTCATATTTCATTTTTTCTTCAGGTTTCAAGTTCTTTAAATCGATTGGTTTTTCTTTCTTCTTACCCATATTTCACCCTTCCTTTTCTTTTTAACTCCATCAGTATGCAAGTTTTCCTGACTTATTTAGAGTCTATCCAACTTGCATTAATCTATTCGAATTACCTTTTCTAGATATAAAGAATAAATCAGGGTTTCTTTCACTTTTTTATGAAACATTTGCTCCAATGCTTTTTTATAATAATCCAACTGGACTTGATAACGATGTATTAATAGCTCTGGCGTTTCAACTTTATCGGATTTATAATCCACTAATACCAACTGGCCATCTTCTTCAAAAAATACGTCGATAATTCCTTGGATTAAAATTAATTCTTCGCTATTGGTATGATTAAATAACTCCTTTGCTTTCCTACCTATTACAAATTGCTTTTCCTTAAAGAGCTTTCCTTGTTCCGAAGCCTTACGCATACGGTCTGCAAGGCTACTTTGAAGAAATTTAAGAATGGATTTTTTACGAATCCTTTGTAAATCTGCTTCCTTTACCAAATGATTTTCAAGTAAGCGTTGGAATTCATTTTCAAGATCTTTCCAAGTGTAAGTATTTTTTAAATCCAATAACTCCAGAACCGTATGATAGATGGTACCTCGGTCAGCAGCTAAGGTCTTCTCTTTTTCATCTTTCAGAAAACTTGGTATCGTAGGGATAAACTCTG
>DUNZ01000027.1 GCA_012839085.1 Clostridiales bacterium | reverse complement strand
TATTGGTAAATAAACATATTGGTAAATAAACATATTGGTAAATAAATAATAAGAGAACACTAAACTTTGGGTTAAGGTATTAACAAACAAAACCAAAGGGAAGTGTTCTTTTTTTGAGCCTAATTTTAATCCCATACATTATTAAAGTGATTAAGAAGAAACTACTAGGAAAAGAGTAAAGAAGGTTTGTATCATATGGTCTACTCCCTTTTTATAATTATTTTACTTTGTTTCGTGTACAAGTTGTGGTAAAATAGAATATAATACATTGAGGGAGACATGAGTATGGGAAATTTTTTTAGCATTGATAATAAATTCTTTACTATAATGAGTAAACTTGCTGACATTATGTTAATCAGTATATTATATACTGTCATCTGTATACCAATTATTACAATAGGGCCTGCCAATACAGCCATCTATTATGCAACCGTTAAAGTAATACGTAGAGATAGAGGATATTTGTTTCGGGAATTCTTTCGATCCTTCCGTTTGAATTTTAAAAAGGGAGCAATCATAGGTGTAGTATGGACGATTTTGATAACAATCCTAGGATTTGACTTAATATGGTCCTGGATTTCTGCCAAAGAAAATGTTAATTACGGATCCATTTTTTTAGGAGTCTTTATTGCTATCACTGTTTTGCTAATCAGCTTTTCCATATATGTATTTCCGATCTTATCACGATTTGATATGACGATAAAGCAATTAGTAAAAGCAGCATTTTATATGTCAATCCGACACCTAGCATCTACCGTTTCCATGTTGGTTTTAACCGTAGTTTGTATATATGCTGTTTTAAATTTTTCTGTTTTACTTTTTATCATTCCGGGTATACTAACCTTGGTTAATTCCTTATTGATGGAAAGAATATTTAAAAAATATATGCCTCAGCCTGAAGATAATGAAGATGAAACAAAAGATCAATGGTATCTCGAATAGTATAAATATACATTATGTTACAAAAACATTGATAAGTTGGGAAGAATTGATACACTTTTAATAAAAAATGTAAAAATTCCAAAAAACACTTTTCTTTTATTAGAAAACATGATATAAACAATATATAAATTGGACTTATGAGTTAAGGTGTTCTCGTTTTTATGGAGGGCACCTTTTTCAATAAATTGGTGGGAGGATTGCGAAATGTCTGAAAAATTGACCGAGATTTTTGGAATTGACGTATTTAATGATGCTGTAATGTTAGAACGGTTGCCGAAAAAAACTTATTTTGCTCTTAAGAAAACGATTGAAAGTGGTGAGGATCTTGATCCAGCAGTAGCTGAAGTGGTTGCCCATGCCATGAAAGATTGGGCGATTGAGCGAGGAGCCACCCACTATACCCATTGGTTCCAACCGATGACGGGAATTACGGCTGAAAAACATGATTCCTTTATCCGACCCACATCCGACGGAAAAGCCATCATGGAGTTCTCAGGTAAGGAATTGATTAAGGGAGAACCGGATGCATCTTCCTTCCCATCTGGGGGCTTAAGGGCTACCTTTGAAGCCAGAGGTTATACTGCATGGGATTGTACATCTCCAGCTTTTTTAAGAGAAGATGCAGCAGGAGTTACCTTGTGTATTCCCACAGCTTTTTGTTCCTATACCGGTGAAGCTCTAGATATGAAAACACCCCTGCTTCGTTCCATGGAAGCAATCAGTACTCAGGTAATCCGCATATTAAAACTGTTTGGTCATAATGATGTGAAAAGAATTAATCCCTCGGTAGGACCGGAACAGGAGTATTTTTTAATAGATAAATCAAAATATTTACAAAGAGATGACTTGATCTTTACAGGAAGAACTCTTTTTGGTGCCATGCCCCCTAAGGGACAGGAAATGGATGACCATTATTATGGAAGTATTAAGGAAAGAGTAGCTTCCTTTATGAGGGAGCTTAATATTGAGTTGTGGAAAATGGGTGTAACCTCAAAGACACAGCACAATGAAGCAGCACCAGCACAGCATGAATTAGCACCAGTATATTCTACGGCCAATATTGCTACGGATCATAACCAGTTAGTTATGGAATACATGAAAAGGATAGCAGATCACCACGGTCTCGCTTGTTTATTACATGAAAAACCCTTTGCCGGAGTCAATGGATCTGGAAAGCATAACAATTGGTCTTTGATCACAGATACTGGTAGAAATCTATTAGATCCAGGGAAAACTCCCCATGAAAATATTCAGTTTTTATTATTCCTAGCGGCTGTTTTGAAAGCGGTAGATTTACATGCCGACCTTCTTCGTGTATCGGCAGCCAATACAGGCAATGACCACCGGTTGGGAGGAAATGAAGCCCCGCCAGCAATTATTTCTGTATTTGTGGGTTCTCAGTTAGAAGATGTTTTGGCTCAGTTAGTAGAAACAGGAGAAGCTAAGACTTGTAAAGATGGAGGAAAATTAAATATCGGTGTCCATACCATTCCAGAATTAAAGAAAGATGCCACAGATCGAAATCGAACATCTCCATTTGCATTTACCGGTAATAAATTTGAATTTAGAATGGTGGGTTCCTCCATGTCCATTGCAACAGCCAATACCATACTGAATACCATAGTAGCAGATGTCCTGTGTGATATGGCTGACGAGCTAGAAAAAGCAAGTGATTTTGATCTTGCAGTACATGATCTGATTAAAGAGACGGTTACCAATCACCAGAGAATTGTCTTCAATGGAAATGGTTATTCGGAAGCTTGGGTTGAGGAAGCAAAAAGAAGAGGATTGCCAAATATTAAGACCATGGTAGATGCAATTCCAGCACTTGTTACCGAAAAGGCGATAAAATTATTTGGTAAACATAATGTATTTTCTGCAGTGGAATTACATTCCAGGGCAGAAATTATGTACGAATTGTACTCGAAAGCTATTAATATCGAAGCAAAAACTATGATATCTATGGCGAATTTAAAATATATTCCTTCTGTTATTAGCTATACGAAGAAGTTGGCGGATAGTATAAATTCAGTAAAAGCGGCAATCCCCGATGCTGATGTTAG
>DUNZ01000026.1 GCA_012839085.1 Clostridiales bacterium | reverse complement strand
GGAACTGAATAAAAAATCATAAAATCTAAAATTTTTGTAAAAAATTCTTGCCAAAGAATTTTCATGGTGTTATAATTTAGGTCACTCCCAAGATAATGGGCAGTGACCTTTTTGTATTAGAGCATATTTATATACATAGAAAAAGGTAGAAACACATAAATTATATATCAAATACAAAGAAAGGATTGATTTTATTGGGACTCGCGTAGATACGACTACCATATTTATAATCAAAAAGTACAGTGTGATTTATCGACTCCATGGCTAATATGTGAATATATAGTCTTAGTTGTTTTTGACTTATGAAGTATTTATGCAGCCTTGAACATCTGGCATGGTATATGATGCATTTTATATGAGGTGTTTTATATGAGACCTTGTATGTGTGACATAGATGTATGTGTAGCATAGATCAATATGAAGCATAGAATAAGATATATTTCAGTATTAGTAGGAGGATAATGATATGTTGAATTATAAAAGATATAAGAAAAACCCGATCGTATATTTACCTGACAGGCAATGGCCGAATAAGGAGATTGAGAAAGCGCCCTTATGGTGTAGTGTGGATTTAAGAGATGGAAATCAAGCCTTGATTGAACCCATGGTTGTAGAAGAAAAAATTGAGTTTTTTCAATTGCTAGTGGAATTAGGCTTTAAAGAAATAGAAGTGGGTTTCCCCTCTGCATCCCAGATTGAATTTGATTTTTTACGTCAACTGGTTGATCGGAAGTTAATTCCTGAAGATGTTACCATTCAAGTCTTGGTACAGTGTAGAGAGCATCTCATCAAAAGAACCTTTGAGGCTTTGCAGGGAGTTGGTAGGGCAATTGTACATATCTATAACTCTACCTCTACCTTGCAACGGGATGTTGTATTTAATATGAATCGTGACCAAATCATACAAATAGCCGTTGAAGGAACAAGATTGGTGAAAAAATATGCAGAAGATTTTCCCGGGGAAATCATTCTTGAGTACTCACCAGAAAGTTTCACTGGAACAGAACTAGACTTTGCTCTTGAGATTTGTAACGCTGTAATGAGAGAATGGCAGCCTACACTGGACAAGAAAATAATTATTAATCTTCCAGCGACGGTAGAGATGAATACCCCCAATGTGTATGCTGACCAAATTGAGTGGATGAATCGAAACCTTGAAAATCGAGATAGTATAATTTTAAGTGTTCATCCTCACAATGACCGTGGTACTGGTGTTGCCATTGCGGAACTAGCGATTCTTGCAGGAGCAGATCGTGTGGAAGGAACCTTATTTGGTAATGGAGAAAGAACGGGTAATGTAGATATCTTAACACTGGCTTATAATATGTTTTCCCAAGGAATTAATCCAGAATTAAATATAGAAAATATTAATTATATCATTGAAAAATATGAAAGACTTACCAAGATGAAAATCGGCGAAAGACATCCATACGCTGGGAAACTGGTATTTACTGCATTTTCTGGTTCCCATCAGGATGCTATCAATAAAGGCTTGAAGGCTATGAGAGAACGAAAGAGTCCATACTGGGCTGTACCCTATCTACCGATTGATCCAGCTGATATCGGCAGGGAATATGAGCCAATCGTTCGCATTAATAGCCAGTCTGGTAAGGGTGGAGTAGCTTTTATCATGGAGCAGTATTTTGGCTTCAAACTACCAAAGGCTATGCATAAGGAATTTGCCAATGTAATCCAAGCCATTTCTGAGAAAAAAGGTGAAATTTCTCCAGAAGAGATTATGGATGAATTCAAGAAATCTTATCTTGATCAGAAAGAACCCTTACACTTTAGAAAGGCTAGAATGGAAGATCTTCCGGAGATGGATGAGGCTTGCAATACCCATGCTGTGGTAGTTTATACCGATCATGGGGTTGAAAAGACCTTTGAGGCAACTGGAAATGGTCCTATTGATGCTTTACAGAAAGGCTTACAAGAAGAGCTTGGCATCAAGGTTAAGATTCTTGACTACTCAGAACATGCATTGGGTGGAGGTTCCAATGCCAAGGCTGCGGCATATATCCATATGTTAAATGAGCAGACCGGTGAAACCACTTTCGGAGTAGGAGTAAGCTCCAATATTACCAGGGCATCCATTCGAGCAATATTCAGTGCTTTAAATCGATTGGGTGTTAGAAAATAAATAAAATCGTTTTGCTTATCCCCTATGATAGGATCAAATCCTTTTATAGGGGGTTTTTTTGTTCAAAAAATTATTTTATAGAATTACTAGAGTTGGTAAAAATAATAAAAAAGGAGATAAAAAAGGCGAAATTAAGATGATTTGGTAGAAGACCATAAGAAGTGGAAGCAATTGCTATTATTGACTTGTCTTGGCTACAATGCTATAATCCCATTGTATGTAGAGGCTAGAGTTTTGGAGGTATTTTCATGAAAGTTAGTGTTGTTGTTCCCTTTCATAAGGGCTTATCCTTCCTAGAGGATTGTTTAGATAGTTTAGTGGAACAAAATTATAATGATATGGAAGTTCTATTGGTTTGTGACCGAGTAGAAGAAGATGTTGAGGAATTTATTCGACCTTATCAATCGAAAATTAATCTAAAATTATATTATTTGGAAGGCGGGGCTGGGGTTGCAGCAGCCAGAAACTATGGACTGGATCTTGCTCAGGGAGAGTATATATATTTCCTAGATAGTGATGATTACCTAGCGGAAAATACGATTGAATTATTGGTCTCTACAGCGGATGAAAATAAATATGACTTGGTATACGGAAAAAAGATTTGGACCTGGTTTAGACGCAGTATATTTTTTGACAATTTTAAATCGGAAGATGATGAGAACGAAGAGGAAAATGAAAGCGAAGGAAACGATGAGGATGAAGATGGTGAAAACAATTCTCAGAAATCATCTCGATTAGGTGGGGACGACGACGATGATGAAGAAGATAGTAAACCTTCTGTGAGTGACGAACAGCTTTTGAAAGAATCTTCCAACGAAGAAGATGATGATGAGGACGATCAGGATTCAGAAGCTGATAATGATGATTCTAATTTATCAGAGGAAGAACTTCAGGAAAAAATACGAAGAAGAATTGATTATAAGAGACGAAAGGCATATTCTAGACTGGTATCTAAGCGGAAAGGAATTCGAAACATCACCGTTTTACACATGATGATTCGTCGTTCCTTAATTGAAGATCATCAAATTCGCTTTAATGAAGAACTCTATTATCTGCCAGACCCTCCTTTTTTACTTCAACTATTAAAAAATGCTAGCCTTTTTGAGTTTCAACCCAAATCCCTTTATATGAAAAGAAATCATAATGATGCAATCAATATGCCGTCTTTAAGCCAACAAAAGGGTGCAAAAAGCTTTAAAGAGTATATAGCATGTTATCGTTATGCCATTAGCCTGCTGGATTTTGATAGTGAATTAAGAAGAAGGTTAGATAGAAAAATAATACATTATACAATCTCTTATTTCTCACCACAATTGCGCCGGAGTAAGAAAAAGAAAATTCGTGATTATAAATTTAAGGTTCTCCATGAATTAATTCGTGGCATGGATAAAAAGTTACTTCGAAAATATAAAGGATATAAAAGAAAAATCCTGAAAGCCTTTTATAAAGGGGATCAGGAGAAGGCAACCAAAATAGTGAATCGACATCTTGCATGGAAAAAGCTAAAAAAGGTGACTAAGAATCGTAGAGCTTTTGCCAAATTCTTATATATCCACTTTTTCCTTAAGAGACCTGTAAAGTCCAATTGGGTATTTTGTGAAAGCTTTTTTGGAAAAAACTATTCCGATAGTCCAAAGTATATCTATGAATATTTGCAAGAACATTATCCCGGAAAATATAAATTTATCTGGGTTATCGATAAAAAAAATACCAAGATTCCATACCGTCATACCAAGGTAAAGCGTTTTTCTATTCGTTATGTATACTACCTAGCTCGCTGTAAGTATTATATTTTTAATAGCAGGCAGCCAGTATGGATAAGAAAAAGAAAAGGCAATGTCTTTTTACAAACCTGGCATGGGACTCCTTTGAAACGCTTGGTATTTGATATGGAAGATGTTAGCTCAGCAACTCCAAAATATAAGCAACAGGTTTACAAGCAATCGAGAGCCTGGGATTATTTAATTGCAGCGAACCAATATTCCAGTGACATATTCCAAAGATGCTTTATGTTTGAAAAGACCATGTTAGAAACCGGATATCCTAGAAATGATATTTTACATCATAAGGACAAGGATGCAATTGCAGAAAGATTGAAAGAAAAACTGGGTATTCCAAAAGATAAAAAAACCATCCTTTATGCTCCCACTTGGAGAGATGATGAATATTATTCCAAAGGAAAATATAAATTTACCTTGAAATTAAATCTGGAATTGATGAGGGAGAGATTGGGTGATGAGTATGTTGTCTTGCTACGTACCCATTATTTCATTGCGGATATTTTAGATATTACTGGATTAGAGGGATTTGCCTTTAATTTTAGTAAATACGATGATATATCAGAATTATATTTGATTTCCGATATCCTGATTACGGATTATTCATCGGTCTTTTTCGACTACGCAAATTTACGGCGTCCAATGCTTTTCTTTACCTATGACCTAGAAAAATACAGAGATGTATTACGAGGTTTTTATATTGATATTGAAGAAGAGCTTCCGGGGCCTTTGCTATTTACTACGGAAGAGATTATTAAGGCTATTAAAAATATAAATGAGCTCAAGCAAACCTATCAGGAAAAATATGATGCATTCTATGAGAAGTTCTGTTCATGGGAAGATGGACAGGCCTCCCGTAAAGTGGCAGAAGCAGTGTTTGATTTGAAAGATGAATGAAAGGCAGATAGCCTAAGCCTTTGTGTGTGGAGGTAAAATGAAACAAGCAATTCGAAATTTTATGAAATATAGATATTTATTATCAGAACTGATAATAAAAGATATCAAATTAAAATATAGAAGATCCTACTTGGGAATATTATGGACTTTACTGGAACCACTGTTAACCATGCTGGTTTTAACCGTGGTGTTTTCCCAAGTATACAATAGACAGGATAAACTCTTTCCTGTTTATATTCTTACGGGTAGACTTTTATATTCCTATTTTGGGAATGCTACGAAAGCAGCGATGAAATCCATAAGAAAAAATGGGCAGATGATAAAAAAGGTCTATGTACCAAAATACATTTATCCTTTGGCTTCGGTGATATCCCAGTATATCACATTTCTTATTTCCTTGATTGTATTATTTGTGGTATCCCTTGTATTGAAACTGCAGCCGACGAAATATATGATTGGTGCCATAGTGCCCCTATTAATCCTACCGGTTATGGTACTGGGAATAGGATTGATATTGGCTACCTTAGCAGTGTTTTTTAGGGATTTGGAATATCTATGGGGTGTGGTTCTCATGATTATCATGTATTGTTCCGCCATTTTCTATGAACCCTCCAGGGTAGTTAAAAATGGTTATGGCTGGATTTTAGATATTAACCCCTTATATTCCTTGATTATAAACTTTAGAAATACGGTTATTTATGGTCAACCATTCGATATGCAAGCATTAACTTATTCGATCGTATTCAGTGTGGCATCATTAATCATTGGGGTATGGATGTTCTATAAGAATCAGGATAAGTTTATCTTAAATATTTAGGAGGAAAGAATGGGAAATACAGTAATTAAAGTCGACCACGTGGGAATGGAGTTTCGATTAAGTTCTGAGAAGGTAGACAACCTTAAGGAATTTATTATAAAGAAAATAAAGCGCCAACTTACCTATGAGGGCTTCTGGGCTCTGAAGGATGTCACCTTTGAAGTGGAAGAAGGAGACCGGGTCGGTATTTTAGGCCTCAATGGTGCTGGAAAAAGTACACTTTTAAAGTTGATTGCTGGGGTGATGAAACCCACGGAAGGCACGATTAAAACCAAGGGAAGGATTGTACCCCTAATCGAGTTGGGTGCTGGATTTGACAATCAATACACTGGAGCAGAGAATATATACTTATATGGTGCGGTTCTTGGATATTCCAAGGAATTCATAAAAGAAAAATACAAGGAGATTGTGGAATTTTCCGAATTAGGAGATTTTATTCATGTTCCTATGAAAAATTATTCCTCTGGTATGAAGGCGAGACTGGGATTTTCCATAGCAACTGTAGTTGATCCGGAAATCTTAATTCTGGATGAAGTATTTGCGGTTGGGGATGCTAAGTTTCGTAAGAAAAGTGAGAAGAAAATCAAATCCATGTTTAAAGATGGGGTTACGGTATTATTTGTATCCCATAATATCGAGCAAGTAAAACGGATTTGTAATAAAGCCATCGTTCTAGAAAAGGGCACCTTGATTGCCAGTGGTAATGTGGAAGAGATTAGTGAATTTTACGAAAAAAAAATAAAGTAGGTGTGAAGATGAAAAAGGTAATTACTTATGGAACATTTGATTTACTACATGTAGGTCATATTAACCTCTTAAGAAGAGCAAAAGAGTTGGGGGACTACCTAGTAGTGGCTCTATCCAGTGATGAATTTAATGCAATCAAAAATAAAAAGTCCTATTATCCCTATGAGGACAGAAAGATTATCTTGGAAGCCATTAAATATGTAGATGAAGTAATACCAGAATATACTTGGGAACAAAAAATCGATGATGTCATCAATCATAAGATTGATGTTTTTGTCATGGGGGATGATTGGAAAGGTAAATTTGACTTCTTAAAAGACTATTGTGAAGTTGTTTATTTAAGTAGAACCGAAGGAATCTCCACAACCAAAATAAAACAGGATCTTATGTTAAAAGGATAAGCAAATAAAATCTGGCTAGGAAAGGTATGGGTATCCCATGGGTGATGTAAGAAAATATTTAAAAAAGTTAGCCAAGATACCGGTACTCTTTTTCTATTATTTTCTTATATTTATAAAGCGGGTAGATTCTAAAATTATTATTTTTGAAAGTAATTTAGGACGAAATTATTCAGGGAATCCCAGGTTTATCTATGAGGAAATGGTAGCAAGAGGATTGGATCAAGTGTATCAATGTTATTTTGTTTTAGAGGATACATCCATTACAATTCCCGGTAATGCGAAAAAAATTAAAAGAATCAGTATGCCTTATTTTCTCCTCTTTGCAAAGGCTGGGTTCTGGATCAGTGATACAAGAATGCCCGCCTATCTATATAAGAGAAAAAGGACGGTCTATATTCAGACTTGGCATGGTACTCCTTTAAAGCGACTTGCCCTGGATATGTTCCATGTGGATATGGAGGGTGAATCCGATTTACGGACTTATCAAAAGAAATTCATAAAGAACGTAAGAACCTGGGATTATTTAATATCACAAAATTCCTATTCAACAGAAATTTTTCGCAGAGCATTTGACTTTAAAAAAGATATTCTGACCATAGGATATCCAAGAAATGATATTTTATTGAAGCAAAATAATTTGAAGTCCATAGAAAATATTAAAAAACGGTTTCATTTGCCCCCAGGAAAAAAGATCCTATTGTATGCCCCAACTTGGAGGGATAATGAACACTATGGTTCTCATCAATATAAATTCAGCATCAAGATTGATTTTTCCCTTCTTCAGGAGCAATTAGGTAACGAGTATATTATATTGCTAAAGGCACATTATCTGGTTGGTGAACAACTGGATCTAAGGGGATTTGAGGGCTTTATATATCAATTTGGACCTGATGTTGATATAGCAGAATTATATCTCATATCCGATATGTTAATTACGGATTATTCATCGGTAATGTTCGATTATAGTATCTTGAACCGGCCTATGCTTTTCTTTACTTATGACTTGGAACTTTATAAGGACAAGCTTAGGGGCTTTTATTTTGATTTTTTAGAAGAAGCACCTGGTCCGGTTGTAAAAACAAGCCAGGAATTGCTTGTGGCTATTCAGGAATATAATCCTTGGGAATATAAAACCAAGTATGAAGAATTCCGAAAAAAATATAACCATGCTGACCAAGGAAATGCGTCGGAAAAGGTTGTTGACTTAATACTCTCCTATGGAGGATGATAGATTGAAAATAATTGGTTATCTTATATTCACCTTCTTTTACCATACCTTTTGGCTTTTCTGTCGGGTGAAACCAAAGAAGGTATTTGCAATCATGACCCATGATGAAAGTTTGGATGGTAATGTGGGACAGGTGGTTGATTTTCTTAAGGAAAAAGAGGAGGGCTATCGCTTTCATTATTTAACAAAGAAAGATCGACAAATCTCTGGAAACATCCAAGGTTTAAAAGGAATCATTTCTTTCTTTGTAATGAAACCATACCATCTTGCTAGATCAGAAGTTATCCTTATGGACAATGTATTTCTTCCCATGGCTTATATGAAAATGCGAAAGTCCGTAAAGGTGATTCAACTCTGGCACGGGACAGGAACCATTAAAAAGTTTGGTCAGGATGTGAATACTGGTAGCTTGAAAAAATTAGAAAAGCGTGCAAATCATAGGATAACTCATTTGATTGTGAATTCAGAGGAAACCAAAAGAATTTATTCCAGAGCCTTTGGGATTCCTCTCGATAAAGTATACGTACTTGGACTACCTAGAACGGATATTTTCTTTTCGGAAGAGATGATAAAGGAACGCAGGGAGCAATTTTTTGCGCAATTTCCGAACTTAAAGAATAAAAGATTACTTCTTTATGCACCTACCTTCCGAGATGAGGAATCTAAGCAGCCCAAGATTGCTTTGGATACCAAATTAATAGGGGAAGAATTAAAGGATTATGCGCTATTGCTACGATTACATCCCTTTGTAGAAGAGGCTTATAGGAGGGAGGGCGAATCTGCGAATAGGATTGATGGCAGCAATATTATTTCAATGACTGGGTATCCTGATATTAATACCCTCTTATTGGTTTCGGATTATCTGATTACGGATTATTCCTCCATTATATTTGATTATTGCTTACAGGGAAAGCCAATGATTTTTTATGCCTATGACCTAGAGGAGTTTTCTAACCAAGGCAGAGGATTCTACCATCCCTATGAGCACTTGGTACCGGGACCAGTTGTAAAGAACACGGAAGAAATCATTGAATTAATTAAAAAGGATCAGTTTGATCTGGATAGAATCGAAGATTTTAAGAGAAAACAATACCGATATTTGGATGGAAAATCGACAGAGCGCCTATACTTACATATTTTAAAAAAATAGGCTTTCATTTAGATCGTGTATGAAAAAACGGTATTTGGAGGGACATTGAGTGGAAAAAACAAACTTTAAAGTCAGTATTATAATGCCTGTTTATAATGTAGAGCGATATCTGAGGGGATGTTTAGATAGCGTTACTTCCCAGACCTTAAAAGAAGTAGAAATCATAGTAGTAAATGATGGAAGTACCGATAATAGTTTAAGCATCTTACAGGAATATGAGAGAAAGTTTCCTGATCAAATGCGTGTATTTACCACTGAAAATCGTGGGGTTAGCCATGCGAGAAATTATGGCCTAAGACATGCTAGCGGTGAATTTGTATTGTTTGTAGACAGCGATGATTTTATTGAAGAGGATATGTGTGAAAAGCTGTATCAAAAAGCAGTACAGGATGGTAATGATATTGTAGTATGTGGTAGATACAATGTTTATGAAAGGGAAGCGATCGGACAGGTAATAAGAAAACCAACCGGTACTCATCTAATAAACCGAAATTTTAAATTGGCGGAGCATAAATATGAATTGGCTCATATCTCGCCATTTCCCTGGGATAAATTATTCAGAAGAAGTCTTTTGGAGGGAATGGCCTTCCCAGAAAACATCCGTTTTGAGGATCTGGCCTTGATTTTCCAGGTGGTTTGTAAGGCTCAGAGCATCGGTGTTGTTGAAGAACCTTTATATAATTACCGACGTACTACCCAAGGTGGATTTTTAAACAGTTTTTCCAAGCAGACCTTGGATATTATTACTGCCTTTGAGTTGGTTTTTGATTTTATGAAAAAAAACAACTTAATGGATTTGTATTATTCTGAATTGGAATATATCTGTGCAAGGCATTTTCTATATCGTTATGGTTCCTTGTTTAAACGGGAGAACAAGGGGAAACTTGATATCAAAGTTGAAATCATCAAAAAGACCCAAGACTTTTTGGATTCCCAGCTTCCCTCTTGGAGGAACAATCACTACCTAAAATATTCATCTGGTGCATTAAAAGAAAAGCTTTGGCTATATACCAATAAGGGCAAGATGCTACGAATGACTTATCTTCGTGAATATACCCCTCATTTTGTAGTTAAGATAGCTGCAAAGCTTAGGGATTTTCTGGCCAAATGGAAGCGTAGATGGAACAAGTTTAAAACTAGTAGGAACAAAGTGAAGTTGGTTCGGAGAAAACTTCCTTTACTGAGTATTTTGGCTCAGCGGGGTTCTGTTTACTATACTAGAATGTATGAAAAATTAGCGGTGGATTCCCATTTGATTTTGTTTGAATCAAAACACGGGGAGGATGTGGCGGGTAATATCTTTGCCTTATTGAAAGAACTTACCCACTCTCGTTATGAAACATATCGTATCCTCTTAGCTATGGAACCGACTTATATGGGAAGTTATAGTAGGCTACTGGAAAAGTACAATCTCAATCATGTAGCTATGATTGAGATTCGTTCAAAGGAGTATATGAGGGCTCTGGCATCTGCAAAATATCTAATTACAGATACCAGTTTTCCCCCATATTTTATTAAAAAGAAAGAACAGGTGTATTTGAATACCTGGCATGGAACTCCTCTAAAGGCTATGGGTAGAATCGTACCCGCTAGGGAATATGCCTTAGGTAATGTTCAGAGAAACTTTTTGATTGCAGATTATTTGCTCTATCAAAATGATTTCTCCAAGGATGTATTCCTAGAGGATTATATGCTTAAGAATATCTATCCAGGAAAAATGTTAGTGGCCGGCTATCCAAGAAACTCGGTATTTTGTAAACCGGACCGGTATCAACAGATACGGAAGGAATGTGGTTTATCCAATAAACAGGTCATCGTGTATATGCCTACTTGGAGGGGACTCCTTCATAAAAAGGAAACAGCGAAACAATTAGAGAGACTAGGGGTTTTCTTCACACAGATTGATAAGAGCCTAACTTCCTCTCAAGTTTTTT
>DUNZ01000185.1 GCA_012839085.1 Clostridiales bacterium | reverse complement strand
GCAGGGGACAATGTTTCTAGGGCTTTAAAACAATTAATTAAAATTGTGGAATATGACGAAGCCATTCAGAGTTTTTTAGATCAGACAACTGCAATTGAAGGACTTCTCAATGATTTGAATCGAGATTTATCAGAGTACTTATCTAATTTGGACAATCAGGAAGAAGAATTGGAAGAAGTAACAAGGCGTCTGGATTTAATTAACCATTTAAAATCAAAATATGGAAATTCCCTAGAACAGATTATGAAATACTGTTCCCAATGTGAAGAAAAGTTAAAAATATATCGGGATTATGATGAATATATAGAAAAACTTGAGAAAAAAGTAAAAAAAGCCGAAGAAGATTTAAAAAATTTATGTATACGATTATCAGATATTAGAAAAGCTAAGGCTAAAGAGTTAACAAAAAAAATTAGTGAGGCTTTAGTAGCTCTTAACTTTCTTGATGTAAGATTTGAAATGACTTTTACTCAGTTAAATCACTACACGGCCAAGGGATTTGATGATGCTGAATTCATCATTTCTACAAATCCTGGTGAACCATTAAGACCATTGGGAAAGGTTGCTTCTGGTGGTGAATTGTCTAGAATCATGCTTGGGATAAAGTCCGTATTAGCGGATAAGGATGAAATCGAAACCTTAATATTTGATGAAATTGATGTGGGGATTAGTGGAAGAACCGCCCAGAAAGTATCAGAACAATTGGCTGTTATAGCAAAAAACCATCAAATAATTTGTATTACTCATCTGGCTCAAATTGCTGCCATGGCAGACTCACATTTTATCATTGAGAAACAATCCGATGGTCAGTCAACTGAAACATATATTAAGGAAATTAATGAAGAAGAATCCATAGTAGAATTGTCTAGAATTCTTGGAGGTGCAAAGATCACAGAGTCCATAATAAATAGCGCTAGAGAAATGAAGCAACTAGCCAATGCTACTAAAAAATACAAACTTTAAATTGATAGAAAGCGAATACTTAACTTGAGGATATACAATACTATGTATATCCTTTTTTGTATGAACAAAGACATAGTAAGAAAATTACTGTTTACTGTTAATATTCATCAGTAGAGTAAAATACGATCAAAAAATACAATCAAGTTTGATTGGCTAAAAATAGAAGCTATAAGGTACACAATGAAAAAGGTATGAGGTGAAAGGATGAGGAGCAGAAGAATTTACAGAGGGATACTATTATTTGTTTTTATTGCTAATATACTCGTGAGCCTTTATTACATTTATTATAGTCTAGATAAAAAAATACCTGATGAGATAAAGATTTTGGTAGGAACTCAAGGAGAATTCGATTTTAAAATACCGATGAAAGCGAACATAGAATCAGACGATATTGAAGTAAGCTATGTAAATCAAAAGGAGCTAAGTGTACCTGCCAATCAAATCGACATTAATCTAAATCATCCCTTCACGATTCAGTCATCGAAAACAGGTACATTTGATGTAAATCTAAAACTGTTTGGGTTTATAAATTTTAAAAAAATATCTCTTGATGTTATCGAAACCGTTGAGTTGATTCCCTGTGGTACACCGATTGGTATTTATGTAGAAACAGATGGAATCCTTGTTTTAGGTAGTGGGAAGATTACCGGGGAAGACGGTTTGAATTATGAACCTATTCATAATAAATTAAAATCGGGCGATTATATCTTAGCAATTAATGATAAAGAAGTTAATGATAAAAATGAACTGATCAAGGAAATACAAAATTGCGATGGTAAAGATCTTAAATTGCTGGTGCGAAGAAATAATGAGAAAATCACTGTGAAAATAACTCCAGTTAGAACTGCCAGTGGTGGATATAAAATAGGCGCTTGGATCCGAGACGATACCCAGGGAATTGGAACCTTAACTTTTATTTCAACAAATGGTAAGTTTGGAGCCCTAGGCCATGGAATCACAGATATTGATACTGGATTATTAATGGAGATCGATAAAGGATCTATTTATGATGCTGAGATTATGTCCATTATCAAAGGAAAAGAAGGTGAGCCTGGAGAATTAATTGGAATGATACGTCAAAATAATAAGCACAGATTAGGGGAAATTACAAATAACACTTATCAAGGAATATTTGGAAATATAACACGAAATCAGAATAAAATTCCATCCGAACCTTTAGAAATTGGCCTTAAGCAGGAGGTGAAGAAAGGAAAAGCATTAGTACGCTGTACTGTTAATGATACAGTGGATGATTATGAAATAGAAATTCTTAATGTAGATATCAACAATACAAACCATAGTAAAGGGATTGTTCTTCGGATAACGGATGAACGACTATTGGATTTGACCGGTGGAATTGTACAGGGAATGAGTGGTAGCCCAATAATACAAAATAATAAGATAATCGGTGCAGTAACCCATGTGTTTATACAAGATTCAACGAAAGGCTACGGTACATTTATTGAAAACATGGTAAATAATTTAGAATAAGGAGTTTTTTTGATAAAAAAGTATTCGACGAAAAGCTAGCTTATTTTTATAATAAACAGATGAAATTACAGCATATAAACTGAAAATATTTTCCAATCATACAAAATGTTGTGGTTAAAGATTTTTCTCCCATTTATCTTGCTTTTTAAGTGTCGAATGGTGCGACAAGAAACGATTGAATGTTAGAATATTTAAATATATAATTCACTTATGGAAATTATTTACAGATGTTTTATAAAACACAAAAGCAGTAGATTTTTGTGTTTTATGTACGATAATGTATTATAATGTAAATTATAAACAATAAATGTCGTATAATGTTACCCATAATTTGTTTGATTTGATAACTCGATATTCATTGACTGGGTATCATGAAAGATTTATAATAATTATAATAACAACATAAAACTCAAAAATCAACTAGAAACATTATGAAAAGTGAAATTCATGGATGGACAACCTGATAATGTGAAAGTCGCTAGGGAAACATTTGATGTATGTGGAGAAGAATTAAAATATGTAATGGAGGTTGGAAAATGAGTAAAATTAATGTAGCTATTGTTGATGACAATGAAAGGATGGTGAATTTGCTTGAGGACATATTAAAAGAAGATGCAGAGATCGAAGTTGTTGGTAAATCCGACAATGGTATCGATGCATTAGAAATGATCAAGGAAAAAAAACCGGACGTTGTACTCCTGGATTTAATTATGCCAAAGTTGGACGGGCTAGGGGTAATGGAAAAGATTGGGAAAGATTCGGAGTTCAAAAAGAGTCCATCATTTATTGTTATTACAGCAATAGGACAAGAAGGGGTTACAGAGAGTGCTTTTGAGCTAGGGGCAAACTATTATATTATGAAGCCTTTTGATAATAATGTTATTCTATCTAGAATTAAGCAATTAAAGGGTGATTATCATAGCAAGCTGATAGATAATCATAGGGTTAGTGCTTATGAGAATAAAAACGCATATATGGAGAGAAACTTAGAAACCGATGTAACCAACATTATTCATGAAATCGGAGTTCCGGCACATATTAAAGGCTACCAGTACTTACGCGATGCGATTATGATGTCAGTTAATGATGCAGAAATGCTTAATTCGATTACAAAATTATTATACCCATCCATCGCTAAGAGACATAAGACAACACCAAGTAGGGTAGAAAGAGCAATTCGTCATGCTATAGAAGTAGCGTGGAGCAGAGGTAAGATGGATACGATTGATGAATTATTTGGATATACGGTAAGTAATGGAAAAGGGAAACCTACGAATTCGGAATTTGTAGCATTAATTGCAGATAAAATCAGATTAGAATATAAATTAAGATCATAAATTAACAATTGAAAAAAATGGCTGTTGTGGAATCGAAAATAGATTTTGCAACAGCTTTTTTATGCGTTTAATATTATGTGCTTTATATAGAGTGAGTTAGTTTACCTAAGGAAATTAGGAATATAAACAGCGAAAAATCGAGATAATAATTTTGTAGGTCTAAAAATGCACAGTCACGCTTAAGGAGGTTATTATGGCTAATTTAAATGAAGTTGAATTACAAAATCTGCGGCATTTAATTCAATTCGGTCATGCAGACGTTCAAAAATTCCAAAGCTATGCACAAAACGCTCAGGATCAACAAGTAAAGCAATTTTTTGAAAAATCAGCTCAATCCTGTCAGAAAAATTTAGATACCATAATGCAGTTCTTACAATAGGAGGCAGAGGACTATGAATGAAAAAGCAATGGTAGCGGAGGCACTTAATTCAATTAACTCCGGTATGAAAACCTATACTGATATGATATCTCAGACAGATAATATGCAGTTAAGGACAGTATTACAACAAATCAGAAATGAAACAGAACAATCACAATATGAATTATATCAAATTGCAAGAAATAAAAATTATTATCAGCCTGCAAAACAAGCGTCCCAAGAGGAAATAAACAGCCTAAAATCAATTCTAAGTGTAAATACAGGAACTTCTAGTGGAATGAGTGGAGGCTCCAGTATGTCTGGTGGAATGAGTGGAGGCTCCAGTATGTCCGGTGGAATGAGCGGTTCTGGAATGTCTGGTGGAATGAGTGGAGGCTCCGGAATGTCTGGTGGAATGGGTAGTGGCTCCGGAATGGCTAGTGGAATGAGTAGTGGTTCCGGAATGGCTAGTGGAATGGTTAGTGGCTCAGGAATGTCTAGTGGAGGCAATGGAGGCTCCGGAATGTCTGGTGGAGGCAGTGGCGGATCTGGAATGTCCAGTGGAGCAAGTGGTGGAACCGGTATGCCAAGTGGATTAACTCAGGGTTCCGGCCAGTCAGGCAGTGGCCAATCAAAAGGTTCTAATATAAAATCTGGTATTTAAAAATAATAAGACCGTGGGTGGAGAGATATTTAATACAATCCACCCACATTTATAACGAAATATTTTATACAGAGGATTCTATATATTACTAAAGATTTGTATATTCCTAGATTATTTCATAAAAGATGGAAAAAAAGTATTAAAAAATAGTATTTACCTAAAAAAAATTCTATGCTATGATTGATAAGGTGCATTTTTACAATACATACTTAATATGGAGGATTTCGATTCGATGAGTACAATTGAAATACTAGAAATTCTGTTTGTCTTTGCCGGTGGACTTGGAATGTTTTTATATGGCATGCATGTAATGGCAGATGGTTTACAGAAGTCAGCCGGCGGGAAAATGAAACGTTTACTAGGCTACTTAACACAAAATC
>DUNZ01000025.1 GCA_012839085.1 Clostridiales bacterium | reverse complement strand
ATAGAATGGATTGACAGCTTCTCTTTCTTGGAAATAAATATCTGAATTTTGCGCTGTTCCCCGATGCACTGGATGATTGGGAGACAGGGCTCGATTACGGAAGGTCTTTACAGCATCCATATCTAACATTTCAGCATAATCTCTATACTCTAGAACTTCTATTTTTTGCACCTCATGGGAGGTTCTAAAACCATCAAAGAAATGAACAAAAGGTAGACTACCCTTAATCGCAGCTAAATGGGCGATGGGTGCCAAATCCGCTACTTCCTGCACAGAACCAGAGGCCAACATAGCACAACCAGTCTGTCTTGTAGCCATCACATCTTGATGATCACCAAAGATTGATAATGCATGGGTAGCTATTGCTCTAGCACTTACATGGATGACACCAGGCAACTGTTCCCCTGCTGTTTTGTACATATTGGGAATCATTAATAGCAAGCCTTGGGAAGCTGTAAAAGTGGTAGTCAAAGCACCACCCTGTAGGGAACCATGGAATGCTCCGGAAGCTCCTGCTTCGGATTGCATTTCAACAACATTAACCGGCTGTCCGAAAATATTTTTTCGTCCATGGGCGGCCCATTCGTCGGTAATTTCTGCCATTGTAGATGAGGGAGTGATGGGGTATATTGCAGCAACCTCAGTAAATGCATAGGCTGCATAGGCCGCTGCAGTATTTCCATCTACAGTCATCGTAATCTTAGCCATCTGATTTAACCTCGCCTTCTATAATTTACTTCCATTATCTACCCAATCTTTTGCATCCATCACTCGATCTAAGGATGGTTCATTGACTAGATCAACATCATAATTACTGGCAAAGTTCTGCCATGCAGCCAAGCCTTCGCTATTGGTTGGATCTACTGCATTAAGACGTTTATTGTTTTTTCCTTGAAAATTTTTCTTATTGTTTACCTTCATAGATTTCCTCCTTTATTTGTTTATAGATAAAATATTTACAAATAATATCCTTTGCCATTTCTCATGATTTTATCCTTTGAATCCATCTGCTAAGGTACATTGTTACCTATTTTTTAAGAAGTATTACTTTAATTACAAATATAACAATCGGGTAAGAGGAAAATTATCTTTTTCCTCCTACCCGATATAAAAATTTCCATATACATAAATGATAGGATATCCCCAAAGTAGATATAGTATATAATCAAATTCTACTTTAGAGATGGATATGATACTTTATGGGATGCCCTATATGGCTCTTATTGGTTAATATATAATACTCCTAAGGTATTGGGACCACAGTGACTGGATATTACTCCCCCAGCCCTAGTTTCTATAATTTCATTAAAGTAATTAAGACCTCTTAGATATTCGTTTACAGAATCAATTACTTCTTTCTGGCATCCAGAATGGGTAATGAAAACCCTAGATGGATCTGCTTTCAAAAGCTCTGCTTCTCTATCCTTTGCGTATTTCAAGATTACGGTACTTTGATTTCCTCTATATTTTTTTCCTACTTTCATTTTGCCATCGATGACAACAATCTCTGGTTTCAAATTTAAAGTATTGGCTAAAATTGCTGTTACACCGGAGCATCTGCCACCTCTATGAAGAAAAGTCAAGGTATCGATTACAAAACTAGCCCGTACCTTTTCTCTGGTCATTTGAATGTCTTCTAAGATATCATCTATGGATTTTCCTTGTAAGACTAAATCCGCAGCCCTTAGAACCTGAAGTCCAATTCCAGTAGATAGGCTTTTCGAATCAATTACATGAAGTTTTTGATAATCCAAACTCTGGGCAGCCAAGCGCATCACATTACAGGTGCCAGACATAGCTTCGGAAATACCAAAGAAAATAATATCCATATTTTCTTTTACATAGGGGGTTAAAAACTCTTGAGCATCTCCAATGGTTGGTGCGGCTGTTTTAGGAGTTTTTCCTGTTTGATCCGACCATTGATAGATATCTTCAACCTTAATCTCAACTCCATCTTTAAAATTCTTATCATCTAATGATAGCATCAAAGGTAAGATGCTAATATTATATTTTTCTAATAATTCTTCCGATAAATCACAAGTACTATCAGCTATAATTTTAATTTGATTCATATGTCAGTCTCCTCATTCTGTATTCGTTTTCATTGCTATTTATTATTTTGTCTCTTTAATTAATGATAAGTTTTTACTAGCTTTTTGTCAATGAAGTTTCCTACATACAAAGAACTTGTATGAATTGTCAGACAATCAGTATCAAAGGAATTATAAAATATTTTTTAACAATTAAGTCTTAACTAAAAAATAGGACGATCCATTTTATTTAGAACCGTCCTGCTTCTTTATTTGGTCATTTAATCAGAAACCAATCTCTTTTCACCCTGAATTTCTTGAATTGTGGCAATATCTTGAGTGAATTCCAAAGTACCAATATACTCGCCATTTTTATTTCTTACTGCGAAATAACGGATATGGATGTATTGATTTCCTTTACGAATATAAAATTCCTCACTATCTTTCTTACCGCTTCGTAAATCTTTAACAATATCTTCAACCACATGGACACTAGCTGGGGGATGGCAGTTTTGTACCAATCTTCCTATGACTGCTTTGGTTCTTGGGAAAATTCGTTCCTTTCCTTGGGAGAAAAATTTTACGACACCATCCTTATCTACAAATGTAATATCCACAGGCAAAGTATTTAAGAGTCCTTCCAACTCCTCTTTCGATAAAATACCTGTTTCAAAATTAATATACCCATCTCCTGCGGGCTTTTCCCCTTCGTTTTTCGCTTTTTCTTTCACATCAACCCGAGTGGGTTTCCATTCCTTCTTTGGTTCATACAAAGTAAATCCAATTTCCGAGCTTTCTTTGGCAATTTTGAGCCATTCATCTTCATTCAAGGTATCAACCACCATGGGTATAAGAATATTTTCTTCCTTGAAGATCATTTCTTCTACTCGGTCAATGGCAGCGTAAGCCTTCTCTACCAGTTCATCCTTATCAATAGAATCATGGGATAAAAGCTTCAGTACTTCTTTGATATCTGCCCGAATTTCATCATCCACACCCCACATAACTTTTGGAGGTGCTGTAATACCATATCGTTCCATATAGGGGAACAAAAGATTTTCTTTACGCAAATAATGTTTGTCAATCTCCCATAGTAGTTGAAAACTTTCCTTTAATTTATTTTT
>DUNZ01000184.1 GCA_012839085.1 Clostridiales bacterium | reverse complement strand
CCCCGGTTATGATATAAAGTTTCTTATCCTCCGTGGCAAGATCATTGCATACTGGTGTTTTACGGGAATATATGGCTAGACTCATATCATACAAACCTTTGAATTTCAGCAGATTCATATCCTGCTTTGTCACCACTGGCATAGAGGTTGGAATATGCAACTGTTGAAAGCGGATATAAAGATTTGCACATCCAATATAAAAAGCCAACGGATAACGCAAACATTCAAAGAAGGAGCTTAATTCCTTTATAAATTTCTGATACATTTTTAAAATATGAGCAAGACCTGCTGCCTCCATTTCCCTGGCGTCCCTTGCAAGATTGGTATCATCTAGAATCACCATGTTACGGCTAAAAATTTTATGTATTATCATTTCTACAACACCCATGGTTTTTCTCTTTTTATAGCCTTCTTTAACAAGATAATTTACAATAATATTATCGAACTTCAAGCCCTGGCCAAGGGAAGCGGAAAAGGTTATTTCACCACCTTCTGTCAAGAAGTTCATTTTTGTTATGGAGTCTTTAATTTTTTGAACAAATCTTACATTTATATCCTTGACCAATCGATCATAGAATGCTTTCCTACCAGGTGATTGAAAATTATGGTCCATCTTATCACAATATGATTTTAAGTTTTCTAGGTGTTTTACCAATATTCCTAAGAGCTCTAAAGAATTAAGTACACTCATAGCATTGGATACAGGTACAGAAGATGCCTTTTTTGTTGCTTCTGTATATTTATTGGTTTCTTCTATAGCCTCAGAAACCATCTCGTATAATCCAGTAAAATCATTGAAATTATGTATGCAGTCCTCTATGATTGCTTGTCGGTATTGAATCGTTTCTATATCCGTCAAACTATTCATGATTACGGTACGAACAGTGTTGTAGATATATTTGTCATTACGAGCCATGGTTTTAAAAATAACGTCCAGATTCAAATCCTGAATGATTTCATTCTTATTCATGCTTGCATCTGTATTCCCATATTCACTATCTCTATATAACAACCATACATTCATCGTTTTATCCTCTCCTTAATATCCTCATAAGTCATATGATATTTCTCAACGATAGAATTGGCATAACTTTTCCCATCTGCGGGACGCCGTTCTATCCGAAAAGTACGAATGTTACTATGTTCAGAGAGCAAAGCCGCCACAAGACTTACAATGCGATGATCGTCCTTGGTAAGTTCATAAATATGGGTTACATATACCCCTAGGCAATCCTTATCCATAAAATAATTTATGGTTTTCTTTCCCATGATATAGGCATCATAGGAGGTGGCTGAGGTGAAAATCTCGTTAATGATGACAAAACTATGGTTGGTCACAGTATTCATCATATGATTTAACCTGGTTAACTCTTCTTTCAGCTTTCCAGCTCCTGTTTCCATTGATTCTTCTGAAGCAAAATGAGTGTAAATCCCATCAAACACTGGCAATCTAGCCTGCTTACAAGGTACCATAAGACCCATGAAAGCAAGATAAACACTTTGCCCTAAAGCCCTGGCAAAAGTGGTTTTTCCTCCCTGGTTAGGTCCTGTTACAACAAAAAACTTTTCACCGGGTCGATAAATACCATCATTGAAGATAACTTCCTTCTTTCGAAGACTATTCTTTTTTGCTAAGGCTAAATCATAGCAGGATCGGATGTAAAAATCTTCCCCAGCCTGAACCTCTGGATAGCAAAAATGGAAATTCATCTCCTGCATTTCATTTTTGTAAAGACAAAAGGCAATATAAAATTGACTTTCTTCTTCAAATCGAGTCAGGACATCACTGATATAATCCTGATGGGTACTATGAAAAACAGCAAGCTCATCGAAGACATGAGCATAGGGTTTTTGTAGTAATTCCAGTACAGCAATTTCCAAAGAAGATAAAGCAAAACTACCAAAAGGATTTTTTTGATAAATATGATCCACTTCCGACTCTTCTTCAAAAGTATCTAATACCTGCTTGCAATAATCCTCTTCAAGATATCCGGGTTTTATAATTACTCGGTCTCTCATAATATGAATATTAAATTTCATTTCATGAAAGAGTTGCATTTGCCTTTCGGTATCATTACAAAGTCTTAGAAATGGTTCACTAGTGGTATAAATCTTGAGCCATTCAAAGAAGCCCTGAAATCCTTCGGACCCAAGGTTTTCTTCTTCAAGATCGGAATATAATTTTTTCACGACATTGACATAATAATAAGCTGCATCCAAATTCCATTTCTGCCTTTGAATTTCCAAATCGGAGTCCTTCATATTATCTAGATGTTTTCGTACTTTTCTCATAGCAAGGGAAAAATCCACAATCTTCTGAAATAGGCTTTTGCTAGCTTCCATATCCTTTAAGACATCTATTCGATAGGGAATATCCTCCGCTTCCGGCTTAAAGAAATAGTACTTACGCAAATCATATAATCTTTGCTTGTCCAAGATTTCTTCCACCACTTGATCTAGGTTTAAATCATAAAAGAAATTGGGCATAACGATTTTCTCAGACTCAAAATCCGGAAATTCTTTTCTTCCTAAAATACTACAAAACCCCATGCTTCTCATCCCCAAAACTAAATTTTATAATTCTTTATCAATCATTCTTAATCCATATCTAAAGTTTCTTAACTTTGATATTCTCATTATTAACTCTTTTTCATCCATATTGTTTTCCATTGTGGTGCTCTTTTTCTATGGTTTTTTATAATCATCTACCATAAATTAAAATAGTACTCCTTACTATTGTCCCATATACCATTCTGTAGGTACTGGTTCTTGATCACTAAATAGATCTGGCTTTCTCTTAAGGTAATCGGAAGTCAAATCACCCATTCCGACTGCATCCCCTAATAAGCAAGCAGCATCTCCTATATAACCCTTTTTGGCTATACCGGTGTGAAGGAAAGGTTTCTCCATTTTAGCATAGCTATCTGAAACTGCCCCACCGGGATTATGGTGACGGTATACCGGACGTTCGATCATCCGTCCATCTGGTGTTTGAATCGTTAAATTAATACGTTTTTCGCTTAATCGGTTGGGAATATCGTTCCACTCTTCTACACTATGCAAGTAGGTATTACGAATCATAGTACAGCCTAAGAATAAAATCTTCGCTTTTCTATCATATAGTTTTCCCCAGCAACCTTCACGAGGGCATGGGGTATCCCAATGATAATCTCCTTCTACGTAGCTAGCTGCATCTTTTCCTAGAGCCGCCACTGAATGGGTCGGATGCCAGGAACGAACTACGCCAGGACGTTTCATAAATAGGTTGGTTAATAAGCCTACACAGGAAGGTTCTGTTAAAGGGTTAAAGACAGAGTACTCATCACTCATTTGTGCCCAAGTATGGGTAGGGAAAATTAATAAGCCGTCTTTCATATATTCAATGAAAGCATCCAATACAGTATCCGCTCCACCTTCTACTTCACCAATCGCCTTCATAGAAGAATGGATAAGCAATGTGTCCGTTGGTTTAATACCTAATTCAATAATGCCCTTAATTATGTCTTGTATCGTATACAATCTGATGTCCTCCAGTCATTTTTTCATTTGAATTTATTGAGTTTCTTAACTACGCTGTCATTATAGCATAAGTAGTTAGCAATAACGAGTCATTTCCACCTTATTTATCATTGGTAGGAAACGACTCCTTTCTTCTAGATGAGCCTATGCTCATTTAAGGAAGCATAGGCTCATTCATTATATAAACAATTTTTTATTTTATTAAACTTTATTAACCGAATAATTAACCGAATACGTTAATATATCCCTGAATTAAAACCACGATAATAATCGCTGGTAATACCCAGGTCAAATATCCCTTTAAGAACCGTGGCATTTTCAGACCTTCACCTTCATTTACTTCTTTCATAAAATTCTCAAAGCCCCATCCATAGCGAGTAACACAGAATAGTAAGTAAATCAGGGACCCAATCGGAAGTAGATTGTAGCTAATAATAAAGTCTTCTAGATCCAAGATACCAGTTCCTTCACCCAGAGGTTGTATTCCACTAAGTACATTAAATCCTAATACACAAGGCATGGATAATAAGATCAGTAAAAATATATTTATAATAGATGCTTTCTTTCTACTCCAACCCCAGAGATCCATTCCAAAGGACATAATATTTTCAAATACAGCTATAACCGTTGAAAAGGCTGCAAAGGTCATAAAGATAAAGAATAATGTTCCCCAGATTCTTCCTCCAGCCATAGAGTTAAAGATGTTTGGTAAGGTAACGAATACCAGACCAGGCCCTTGTCCTGGATCAACTCCAAAAGAAAAACATGCGGGGAATATAATTAGTCCTGCTATAAGAGATATACCTGTATCTAAGGATGCTATATTAAGAGACTCACCAAGAAGCCTTCGATCTTTTCCGATATAGCTTCCAAATATGGCCATGGATCCAATTCCCAAACTTAAGGTAAAGAATGCTTGACTCATAGCTGCAAATATGGTTTCCCAGATTCCTATTTCTCTCATTCTAGCAAGATCCGGTTTTAAATAGAAATTTAAACCAGCGCTAGCTTTTGGTAATGTCATTGATTTGACAGCCAGTAATACGATAATCGCTAGAAGTAATACCATCATTATCTTGGTCACCTTTTCCACGCCCTTTTGTAAACCTAGGGAACAAACACCAAAGCAGAAAACCGTGGTTATTACCATCCAAATGGTCATTTCTACTGGATTAGCAGTAAGTTCTGCAAATACTTGTCCAACCTGTTCTGAATTTCGTCCAACAAATTGTCCAGTTAACATTTTATAAAAATATGCTAGCATCCATCCTGCAATCGTAGTGTAAAACATCATTAAAATGTAATTACCTGCGATCCCGGCATAGCCCATCCAATGCCACTTCTGTCCCTTCTTTTGCAACACATTAAATGAAGTTGCAATACTTTTTTGGCTAGCACGACCTACTGCAAGTTCCATCGACATGATGGGTAAACCCAGTAGAAAAATAAAAACCAAGTAGATAATAACAAAGATACCGCCGCCGTATTGTCCTGCTATGTAAGGAAAACGCCATACGTCTCCTAGTCCAATGGAACAGCCTGCCGAAATTAGTATAAAGCCTAATCGGCTTGCAAACCTTTCCCTCTTCTCCATATTTACCTCCATAATTTACGTATTCATATTTCCAATTAAAGTTAATGTTCTTTGCATTTTCTCCTAATTGGATTATAAT
>DUNZ01000183.1 GCA_012839085.1 Clostridiales bacterium | reverse complement strand
TTGGTGGCGTGGCTGGTGGAGCATCTGCTGCTGCCAGATTACGTAGATTAGATGAGAATGCTCAGATTATCATGTTTGAACGGGATGAATACATTTCATTTGCCAATTGTGGTCTTCCCTATTATATCGGAGAAACCATCAAAAATCGGGGTAAGCTTTTGGTGCAAACTCCAGAAGCAATGAATGCAAGATTTCAAATTGATGTTAGAATACAAAGTGAAGTAATACAAGTTGATACAGTGAATAAAAAGGTAAAGGTAAAAAGTAAAGAAAAAGGTATCTACGAAGAAAGCTATGATTATTTAGTCCTTTCTCCAGGAGCCAAAGCCCTCCGGCCTCATATTCCGGGCATTGACAGTAAGAAGATACTTAGCCTAAGAAATATTCCGGATACGGATCGAATCAAAGATCTTGTGGATCAGGAGGGGATCGAATCCGCCATTGTTATCGGAGGAGGATTTATCGGTGTGGAAATGGCTGAGAATTTAAGAGAACGGGGAATGGAGGTAGCCTTAGTCGAAGCTGCTCCTCATATTCTTGCTCCCTTTGATAGCGATATGGTAGTAATAGCAGAGAAGGAACTGACCGACAATGGAGTTAATCTAATTCTGGGGGATGGGGTAAAAGCTTTTGCAGAAGCAGGAAATCAAATTGAGGTAGTTTTAAATAGTGATCAAAAGTTAAAAGCAGATATGGTCATTCTAGCCATTGGAGTTGCGCCGGACACGGCATTTCTTAAGGAGAGTGGTATTGAATTAGGGCCCAAAGGTCATATTCTGGTAGATGAAAAACTTAAGACAAATGCGGATGGTGTATATGCTGTGGGGGATGCCATTGAAGTAGTGGACTTTATTACTGGGCAAAAGACAGCAATTCCTTTAGCAGGCCCTGCCAATAAGCAGGGAAGAATAGTGGCAGACAATATTGCTGGACTAGCTTCCACTTACAAGGGAACACAAGGAACATCCATATTGAAAATATTTGATTTAACTGCAGCTAGTACAGGAGCCAATGAAAGAACTCTGAATAAGGCAGGTATTCCATACAAAGCGATTACGGTACATCCATTATCCCATGCTTCTTACTATCCAGGGGCAGTACCTATGACTCTAAAATTAATATTTAGCGAAGAAGGAAAGATTCTTGGAGCTCAGGGAATAGGGTATGAAGGAGTGGATAAAAGAATTGACGTGATTGCCACCGTAATTCGTTTAGGAGGAACAGTAGAGGACTTAACGGAATTAGAACTAGCCTATGCGCCTCCATTTTCCTCTGCGAAAGATCCAGTTAATATGGCTGGTTACGTGGCTCAGAATGTTCTCGCAGGACGATCCCATCTTGTAACTTGGGATGAGGTGGAAGAATTAGACCCCAATGATTCCATTTTACTGGATGTTCGCAGTGAAATGGAATATGAAAATGGACATATTCCAGGTGCTATCAATATTCCAGTGGATGATTTGAGGGAACGACTAAGTGAATTGGATCCAGAAAAAGAAATCATAGAATACTGCGCAGTAGGATTAAGGGGATATGTGGCGGATCGAATTCTTAGCCAATATGGGTATAAGGTAAAGAATGTTACCGGAGGATATAAAACCATTGCCTCCAGAATTGATCAAAGGAAAGAAGCACAAGCTTGTGGTAAGCAGGAAGCGAACCTGAAAGCTGCAGACATTGGACTAGATAAAACATACGATCAATCCAATTTATCGAAAGTAACAATTGATCCAGACACGCAGGCTGTAAGAAAAGAAGAAGTGGACATTACAGAATTTGATAAGGCAATCGATGCCTGTGGTTTAGCCTGTCCTGGACCTTTGATGCAGGTCAAGACAGAGATGGATCAACTTTCCCAAGGGCAGATTCTTAAGATTGAAGCCTCCGATCCAGGCTTTTATGAGGATATCCAGTCTTGGTGTCAAAGAACAAATAATGAACTGGTGGACCTTAAGAAATCTGCTAGTATTGTAACAGCCTTTATTAGAAAGAAATAATATAATGTTAAAAGTTTAGACGGATAAATTCTGAGTGTTTCGGCTTTGCAAGGAGAAATAATATATGTTAAAAGTTTAGAAAATTATTTTGACTTATCATCATAATAAAAGAATATTTTCTTAAACAGTTTGTCAAAAAACATTGATGATAAAAGTATTGTAGTTGAACAAGTTTTTTGTAAATAGATAGCGTATAAATAGAGTATGGGTTTTATAAAAATAGTCACTGAGATAAGGAAACTACTTCTTTGTTTCAGTGACTTTTTATTCTCCAATTCCTACTATTTTTGTTTCCATAAGCCTTCCCTTAGTGCTATAATTAGAGTAGTAATGAATATGTATATATGAATTGTATTGGTATTGATATTTAAACTATGGAATATAGGAAGAGAATCGTTGGGAGGTGTATTGGGATGAGAGGTAAACAGATTGGTAAAAAGATCGGTAAACAGATTGGTATTTTAGCTATGGTAGCAATCATATTAATGTCTTTAACATATAACCTATTCCCGAATATGGCCTCTGGTGAGGTAAAACCCATAACAGAAATTAAGGAAAAATTAGAGGGAATATCAGAGGAAGAAAAGAAAATACTAAAGGAACTCTTTACCATCCGTCAGGAAATTTATGAGAAGGAGAAGGAAGAAGCTAGAATATCAGGAGAAATTAATATCTTAGAAAAAGATATTGATAAAATACGAATAGGTATTGATGAAAAACAAAAGGATTATGATGATAATTTGCAGCTTTTAAAGCAGGTTTTACAACTTTATCAAAGAGGAGGTCCTGCTTCTTATCTTGAAATTTTACTGGGTGCAAAGGATTTGCGAACATTTTTAAATGGTTTGAATCTAATCAAAGATATATCCCGTAATGTGGATGAACTTTTAACTTCCTTAGAGGAGGATAAGAAAAATCTCCAGGATGAAAAGGCGATTCTGGACAGCCAAATGATCCAATTAGAGCAAAAAATGATTGATCTTCAAAGGCCAATTGAGGAAAAACTGGCCTTAAAATTAAAAATGGAAGAGTATCTTGCTAATTTGCAGGAAGAAAAGGAAGACTATGAAGAACAACTTAAAGATTTGGAACAGTTGTGGGGAGAATGTAAACTCCTATTTTCCAATATCGTGTCTGAGATGACTAGGATTGTGGGGGAAGGACATTTTAAAGATGAGGATCTTAACTTAAGTTTCGGCCTTTTCCGCATTAATGGTTTGATTCATGAAGATACCTTTAATCGGATCATCAAGGAACATTCTAATCTTCCGGAAACGAATATCCATTTTTCCCAAGATCAGGTTCAAATCCAAGTACCTGATTGGAAGTTGGTCTTAAGTGGAAATTTTATATTGGAAGGGGATACTTCAATCCGATTTGTTGTGAAGGAAGGAACTTTCTACGGTCTTCCTTTGGAGGAGACTTCTCTGGAAGAATTGTTTGAACAAGGACCACTATTCATCGATTTAAAGGATATGGCAGGGGATATGGTAACCATCGATTTTTACTTACATGATGTGGATACATTAGAAGATAATCTTAAGTTTACCATTATTCCAGTATTCTAATGGTGTAGAAAAAATTTAGCACCTGATTGAATATGAAAATTCCATTTAGCACCTGATTGAATATGAAAATTCCATTTAGCACCTGATTAAATTAGAAAATTCCAATTAACATCTATGGTTGGTTTTGATTGATTTGAAATAGCTTATGTTACAAATTGTAACATTAGGAGGGATAAAACTTGATTAAGGCAGAAAATGTATCATTAAGGTATAAAGATGGAACCTTAGCTCTTAAGGATGTGAATATCGGGATTCAACCTGGGGAGCTGGTATACATCCTAGGCCCCAGTGGATCTGGAAAAACCAGTCTATTAAAGCTTCTTATGGGAATCGAATATCCCACTTCTGGGAGTTTAGAGGTCATGAATCTACCAATGAAACGGAGCAAACGTAGGAAAATACGAAAACTTCGTAGGAATCTTGGACCTATTTTCCAGGAGTTTAAACTAATCGAGGGAAGAACTGCTCTGGAAAATGTGATGATGGGTATGCGTATCTTGGGAATTAGACCGAAGCGAATGAGGGAGTTTGCCAATACCGCCTTAAGTCGGGTGGGTTTGGAGCATAAACGTTTTTCCAAGGTTGAAAAGCTCTCCTGGGGTGAAGCCCAGAGAGTTGCCATAGCCAGAGCGGTGGCAAGAACTCCAAGATTAATTTTAGCGGATGAACCTACTGGAAATCTAGATCATGATAATGCAGTACATATCTTGCATTTATTGAATTCTTTTCGAAATGATCATACTACAGTAGTTATCACCACCCATGCAACCCATTTGATTCATGATTTTGAAGATATTACAATCTTGCATGTGGATCAGGGAAATATCAGAGTAGAACGGAGGGGGAAGAGAATATGAAAAAGTATATTTTTAACTTAGGTTATTTTCTTCTTGAAGTGTTTCGAACCCTACGCTCCAATTTCCTCTCGAATCTGATCTCTGTTCTCGGAACGGGTCTGATATTATTTTTACTTGCTTTGGTGGCGACCGGTTGGAATGTGGGGGATAAACTTATAGATACCCTACAGGGTGAGGCACAAATTAGTGCTTATTTTGAGAATTCCATGGACTCCAATCAGGCAAGTCAAATCCTTCATCGGATTAAATCCATAGAGGGAGTTTATGAGGCAGTTTTGGTCAATGAAACCGATGCCAAAAGTCGTATGGAAGACTTATTAGGGGATGAAGCTAAAATATTAGAATTATTCGATGAAAATCCTTTTGAAGCATTTATTGAAGTAAGAATCAACCTAGATTCTATGGATCCTGTGTTGCAAAGTATTAGAAGTTTGGATGGCGTTGAATATGTTAGAGATAACCGTAGTGTTCTAGAACAAATGAAAGCTATGGTAGATGGGATGAAATTATTGGGTAGTTTAATTATGATGGCCGTTGGAATCACGACACTAATTATTATTTCCCATATGATACGTCAAGGCATCTATCATAACCGAGAGCAAATTAAAACCCTTCGTTTATTAGGGGCTAGTTCCGGATTTATTGGTTTACCCTTTGTACTGTCGGGGCTTTTATTGACGGTGATTGGAGGCTTGATCGCTACCGGCCTTATCTTGTACTTACTGGAACATGGATATCAGC
>DUNZ01000182.1 GCA_012839085.1 Clostridiales bacterium | reverse complement strand
TGATTATCACACCCCATATTGCTTGGGCTACTGTGGAAGCTAGAAAGCGAGTAACGGAAGAAGTTTATAAGAACATTCTTGCTTTCTTAAATGGGGAAGAAAGAAATATCGTTAGAAGTTAGTTTTTATAGGACCCAAATAAATAAGGGGAACACAGATATTATTATTTTCATATCTGTGTTCCCCTTTTAATTATGCCAGTGACATCTTTTAATTTTTCAGAGCCCCTTTCAATTTTGCAAGCTTTCTTTCACTTTTACAATTGACATCTTTAATCTTGCAATTGACATCATACAATTTTACAAGTAGCCTCTTTTGATTACGCCGATGCTATCTTCTGATTAAGTATATTATCATCTGATTATGCCACACTATCATCTGATTATGCCATGCTGTCTTCTGATTATGCCAATACTATCTTCAAATCTTTAATAGCTTTATAATCTCTTTATTCTCCAAAATTAGATTTTACTTCATTCCATTTATCAATATAGAGTGATTCGATTTTTTCTCCAAGATAATTGTAAGCAGTGCATCGATCCAAAATATCTTGACCTGGGAAGGCTATAATACTATTTTTGATTTCTTTATCAGTAATCATTTCTCTTGCTACACTGTTTGGTGTAGAGTAGGTGATGTATTCAAAATTCATTAAGGCAATTTCAGCGTCGCACATAAAGTTGATAAAGGCTTCTGCATTTTCTTTGTTTTTGCTGTTTTTAGGAATAACCCAACCATCAATCCAAACATTAGAGCCTTCTTTAGGTACTACATATTCTAAATCCGGATTTTCTCTTTGGGTATATATGGCTTCTCCGGAATAGATGACACCAATGGCAGCTTCTCCACCAATCATTTTATCCCGAACCTGATCTACAACATAGGCTTGCACCAAGGGGTATTGTTCTAATAAGAGAATTTTAGCCTCTTCTAGTTGTGCCTCATCTTTGGAATTAATATCATATCCCAAATAGGAAAGAGCAACAGCAAAGGCATCACGAACGCTATCAATCATCAGGATCTCGCCGGAATATTTTTCATCAAAGAGAACACCCCAACTATCGATGGGCTCATCCACCATAGTTTTGTTATAAAGGATACCTAGGGTACCCCAGCAATAAGGTACACTGTATTTGTTGCCAGGATCGAAGGCTTCTGCACTTTTTAAATAGGCAGGGTCGATATTTTTTAAATTGGGTACATTGTCAAAATTAATTTCAGCGAGTAAATCCTCTTCAATCATTTTTTGTATCATATAGTCAGAAGGGCAGACTACATCATACTGAACTGCATTGGCTTTAATCTTTGGATACATTTCTTCATTTTGCTCAAATTCATCATACACAACGGTAATTCCCGTTTCTTTTTCAAATAACTTGATTACTTCTGGGTCAATATATTCGCCCCAGTTATAAACATAGACTTTTTCCCCACCTTTATCACAGCCAGTCATAAGGCCAATGGTGGTAATCATTATTGCAAGGCAGATTAATAATTTTTTCATTGTATTCACCTCTGTTTTCATTATTTATTTTTTATAGTAGCTTTATCCGCATTCTTTCTATTAACTAATATTAATAGGATTAATACGGTAAAAAACATTAAAGTTGAGAGGGCATACATTTCTGGTTTGATACCCTTTCTAACCTCTGTATATATTTTTGTAGATAAGGTATTGATTTCTGGCCCCTTAGTAAAATGAGTGATTACGAAATCATCCAATGACATAGTAAATGCTAAGAAAAAGCCAGATAATACACCGGGAAAAATATCCG
>DUNZ01000181.1 GCA_012839085.1 Clostridiales bacterium | reverse complement strand
TTCGCTCGGGTTCTACCCTTGCATAAAATGAGAATTGTGAAAGCATTAAAGGAAGCCGGAGAAGTTGTTGCTATGATCGGTGATGGGGTAAATGATTCTCCCGCACTCAAAATTGCGGATGTGGGAATTGCTATGGGTAAGCATGGTTCCCAGGTTTGTAGGGAAGCCTCGGACCTTATCCTTTTGGATGACAATATTTCAACCATATTAGAAGCTATACATGATGGGCGAAGAATCTACCAAAACATATGCAAAACCCTTGGCTATATCATTGCCATCCATCTTCCCATTGCCTTGATATCATTTTTCGCTCCTTTGCTTTCCATAGATGCAAAAAATCTATTATTACTACCTTTACACATCATTCTTATCGAATTGGTCATGAATCCCATATGTTCTGTGGTGTTAGAACGTCAACCAGCAGATGATCAAATTATGTTTGAAAAGCCCCGAAATCCAAATGTCAAGCTACTGAGCAAAGGACTTATGTTAAAAAGTACTCTTCAGGGCTTAATTCTGTTTATAACGGTATTTTTATGGTATTATCTTTTACTAGAGGTCACATCCAATGGAGAAATAGCGCGGACTGCCGGTTTTTTTGTCCTTGTATTATCAAACATCAATCTGATTTTAGTTAATTGTTCTGATAAAGAATCCATTGTTAGATCATGGAATAAAATCCGAAAAGATAAGGGAATCCTCTTAGTAAACCTTCTTACCATTACCATAACTACTTTGCTGATATATACACCAATCCATTCCTTTTTTGCTTTTTCTCCATTACCCTTAAAAATTTTAATTATTTCTATTCTATTATCCTTTCTTTCCGTGGGATGGTATGAGATTGTTAAGCTCTTTCAAAGAAAAATTGATAAGAATATCAAAAAGCAGAGTTGAATTCCTATTAGTCCCATGGTATTATAGTAAATAAAAACAATACAAATTCCAAAGAGGAGGCTATTCAATGAAAATCTCTACCAAAGGACGATATGCATTACGCCTGATGTTGGATCTGGCTTTAAATAATACCGGTGAATATATTACCATTAAAACCATTGCTGCCAGACAGGAAATCTCTGAGAAATACTTAGAACAGATTATTTCTTTATTAAATCGTGCAGGTTTCGTTCGCAGCATCCGTGGAGCCCAGGGAGGATATCGTCTAGCAAAAGATCCCAAGGAATATACTGTTGGCATGATCCTTCGACTTACGGAAGGGAGTCTTGCCCCAATCGATTGCCTAGAAGAAGAGTTAAGCGAATGTCCCCGTAACAGCGGATGTGTTACTAGGGATGTATGGAAGGAATTATACGATGCAATCTGTGGAGTTGTAGATCGAATTACTCTTCAAGATCTAGTGGATAAGCAGCAAGCCTTAATTCCTTACGATTTTTCTATATAAGAAAAATAAAAAAATAAATTAAAGCATTTTTAGGAAACCCACTTGACAAATCTTTCAAGTGGGTTTATTCTTATATCAACTTATCAATTCATACTAAATTAATATGAATTGTATGTTTGTATTATATGGTAATCTAAGATTTATTTTTCTAATATTCATTAGACAAATATTGAAAGAATTAATATTATATAGAGCTTTGCGAAATCATAATGTAAGGTTCGTAATCACTCTCTTAATACTAAAATAATCTAGGAGGAATTTGTATGGCAGATAAAAAACTAAGATTTGAAACATTACAAGTACATGCAGGTCAAGAAATTCCGGATATAGCTTCCGGTTCCAGAAGTGTTCCCATTTACCAGACCACCTCATATGTATTCGAAGATTGCGCGCAAGCAGAAGCTAGATTTTCATTAAGAGAAGGAGGAAACATTTATACAAGACTCATGAATCCAACTTCTGATGTATTTGAACAACGAATCGCCGCCTTAGAAGGTGGAGTCGCTGCCCTGGCTACCTCCTCTGGTGCTGCAGCAATTACTTACTCCATTCAAAACATTGCCCAGGCCGGAGACCATATTGTTTCTGCACAGACCATTTATGGAGGGACCTACAACCTTTTTGCACATACCCTAAAGGAATTCGGCATTACTACAACCTTTGTAGATGGCGATGATGTGAACAATTTTGAAAAAGCAATTCAAGAAAATACAAAAGCTATCTTTATTGAGAGTCTAGGAAATCCAAACTCCAATATTATTGATATTCAAAAAGTAGCTGATATTGCTCATAAACATCAGATTCCATTAATCGTTGACAATACCTTTGCAACTCCTTATTTGCTTCGACCAATCGAACATGGTGCTGATATCGTTGTTCACTCAGCAACAAAATTTATTGGAGGCCATGGAACCAGCATTGGTGGAGTTGTGATTGATAGCGGTAAATTCGATTGGGAAGCATCCAATAAATTTCCTACTTTAACGGAACCCAATCCCAGCTATCATGGAGTGAGATTTACAAAAGCAGTGGGAGCACTAGCATATATTATAAAAATGCGTGTCACCTTAATGAGAGATACAGGATCTTCCATTAGTCCATTTAATTCCTTCCTATTTCTACAAGGTCTGGAAACCTTATCCTTAAGAGTGGAGCGCCATGTATATAATACACTTAAAGTAGTAAAATACTTAAATGAACACCCCATGGTACAAAAAGTAAATCATCCTTCCCTTGAGGATAATCCTTATCATAATCTTTATCAAAAATACTTCCCACTAGGAGGGGGCACCATTTTTACTTTTGAAATAAAGGGAGATGATAATACAGCCAAAGAATTTATTGATAATTTGAAGATTTTCTCTTTACTGGCAAATGTTGCTGATGTAAAATCATTAGTAATACATCCTGCCAGCACAACCCATTCCCAGATGAATGAAGAAGAATTATTGGCATCTGGAATTAAGCCCAATACCGTTCGTTTGTCCATTGGAACGGAACATATCGATGATATTATCGATGATTTAGCACAAGCATTTGATCGTATTGAAAGGAGTTAAAGTATATGTCTAAGGTAAAAAAAAGAATTACAGAACTTATTGGAAATACCCCTCTATTGGAACTATCAAACTATAATAAAGCCCATGATTTAAAAGCTACCATTATAGCAAAATTAGAGTATTTCAATCCTGCAGGTAGTGTAAAAGACCGTATTGCAAAAAGAATGATCGAGGTAGCCCTAAATAGTGGAGAAATCAATCAGGATACCGTCATTATTGAACCCACAAGTGGAAATACCGGTATAGGTCTTGCCAGTGTTTGCGCTAGCTATGGCTTAAAATTGATCATTACCATGCCAGAAACCATGAGCATTGAGCGTAGAAACCTTGTAAAAGCCTATGGTGCTGAATTAATATTAACGGAAGGCAGCAAAGGAATGAAAGGCGCAATTGAAAAAGCTCAAGAGATTAAAGAAAATACTCCAAATAGTTTTATTCCATCCCAATTCGAAAATATGAATAATCCAAAAGTTCACGAAGAAACTACTGGCGTAGAACTTTGGGAAGATACCGAAGGAAAAATAGATATCTTCATTGCTGGAATCGGTACTGGTGGTACAATTTCAGGAGCGGGTGCTTATTTAAAATCAAAAAATCCCGACATCAAGGTAATTGCCATTGAACCAACTGATTCCCCAATATTATCCGAAGGGCGGGCAGGTTCTCATAAAATCCAAGGACTTGGAGCAGGATTTGTTCCAAACACTTTAAATACAAAGATTTATGATGAAGTCATCACTGTAAGCAATGAGGATGCTTTCGCAACTGGAAGAGAAGTGGCAAGGCAGGAAGGACTTTTAGTAGGTATCTCTTCAGGAGCTGCCCTATGGGTAGCTACTCAAGTAGCAAAGCGCCCAGAAAATGCTGGAAAAAATATTGTTGTAATACTTCCGGATACTGGAGAACGTTATTTATCTACACCTATGTTCAATGAATAATCCATTTTATTGAGATATCAATGTATCACCCATGCTTTGCTTTGTTAAAATGGGTATTTAACCTTTAAAAGGGGTATACAGTTATGAACCATACAGACAGCTATACTTCCTAGTTGGGAACATATCATGTCATAGGGTTCGATCTGTATACCTTTATGTTTTATAAAACCCAATTTACCGGATTTCGGTCATCCAACTTTAACGGGGAATTAAGCCCTTCAACTATATTGGAATTTGAGCCTCCCTGCTGAGTCTCCATGCTTTATTCGAATTTAAGTATCCAACATTATCCGAATTAAGTATCCATCTTTAACGGAATTTAAGCCCTTCAACTATATTGGAATTTGAGCCTCCCTGCTGAGTCTCCATGCTTTATCCGAATTCAAGTCATCCATCCTGATCGGATTTGGGTCATCCCTTATCAAAAATGCTCCTCTTGTACTTTCCATGCTAATTTCTTAACCCCAAATAAGCTGAAACTTTACCAACTCCTATTCATATAATAAATAGAAAACCATGCCAAGAATTTGAAATGAGGGGTTTTAATGGCAAAGATTATTATGGATGCAAGTTATGGTGGTAGGGCTACTGGTGAGATATATCAGCGACGTTTAGAAAAGGATGATACCTTGCGTTTGGCTCTTGCAATAGGTGAAGCACTGATGAAGCAAGGGATCGATGTTGTATATACTAGAACAACAGACACATACTTAACACCCCGTCAGCGTACCGATTTTATCAATCGCGAAGGGGGAGACTTGATGGTTTCTATAAAAAGAATTACTGGTGATGCGATTCCCCAAACGCCAACTGTAAATTTTTATACCAACTCCTATACCTGTCCTGGTAACTTAGTAGCAGCAAATATTGCGAGGCAGCTAGAAGAACTATCTTTTCAAAATCAAGGAGTCATTGTTCGAACCGATTTATCTGTTTTGAGGGATATCAATATGCCAGGCTTAGTGATTGGACTTGGGCATATTCGATCGGATAGGGATAATGCCCTTATTGATGAACGCTTTGATGAGATTGTTGCAGCGGTTACACAAGGAATCATAGCTTCCTTTGATTTCATAGAACAGGGAACTACCTTAGAAGAAGATACTTCCTTAGACCAAGACTCATCTTTAGAAATGTATCAAGGTTTCATGGATATGAATTTTTATGAATTTAACCAAGAGGTTCCTTTGGAGGAGGAAGAAGAAATAGGAGAACCCTTTACTTACCGAGTACAAGTAGGTTTATTTCGAGTGTATGAAAATGCACTAAATGTTTTAAATCGACTCACCATGCAAGGTTATCAAGCTCAGATTGTGGATCAGGGAGATTTTTATTCCGTACAAGTCGGTGACTTTCCAACCCTAGATGAAGCAGCAGAATTGGAAAGAAATTTACGGATCCTAGGTTATAATACCTTGTTAATTGCCATATAATATTAAGATAAGATTTTCAATCTTATTCTAGATTTTTGAGCACACTCCTATAAATTCCGGT
>DUNZ01000180.1 GCA_012839085.1 Clostridiales bacterium | reverse complement strand
TTGCTTTCATAAAATTTGCAAAGCTAAATTTACTTTTCTAATACGAGATGATTAAATCCCTTATTATAAATCACTTCGCTAAATCAATAACTTAAATCCCTTACTATAAATTATTTATCTAAATCAATAACTTATATCCCTTACCTAAAATTGACTATAAATAAATTGACTTGAGTCATAACCCACTCCATAAGCTCCAAAAATTATAATGGATAAGAAGAGGATAAAATATGCCAGGTATCGCAATACCATTGGTTTTTTGGCCAATTTCTCACGAATACTTCCAGTTCTTTGATCCAAGCTAATTTTAAGGAGCAAAATAACACTGAATATCAAAACAATATAATCGGATATCCCTAGTCCCAGTTGAAATAAGCCCCCTTGAAACAGTTCTCCCATGTTCCACTGGGTCACTATGCTTCCATACATTCGAAAGGTGGTAGGAACATCCCGGTAGCAATCCAGCGTTCTTAAAAAACTCATCAGCCAGAAGGTTCTGCCCACTTGGAAGAGACGATACCAGAAAGTATGCTGAACATGAAATCTTTGATGGAATCGATAATAGAGGGGATTGCATTCCTGAGAGATCAAAATAACAAGACAATTTAATAATCCCCAAACAATAAAATTCCAGGCTGCCCCATGCCAGATACCTGTAGTAAACCACACCACTATGGTTGATATATAAACCGGTACTCTCTTTCCTATGGCATCCCCAAAGTGCTTCCGACTGAATTTTGACAAATGAAGCATAGGTTTGCTAACGGAGATGGGATAAAACATATAATCCTTAAACCAGGTACCCAAGGTGATATGCCATCTTCTCCAATATTCCGTGATGGATTTTGAAAAATATGGCCGTTGGAAGTTTTCCGCAACCCGGATTCCCATCACTTGGGCAACACCGATGGTAATATCTATCCCACCTGTAAAATCCGCATATAATTCTATGGCATAAAAAAACATACCTAATAGCACATACATTCCCTGATATTCCTCTGGATTTCGCACTATGGTATTCACCGCAATCAACAAGCGATCCGCAACAACTAGTTTTTTAAAATATCCCCATAGAATTCTTTGTAATCCAAAGGAAACCTTCTTTATATCAAAGGAATGTTCGGCAAATAAGCTTTCTTTCAAATGATCAAATCGACTAATGGGTCCTTGGATCAATTGTGGGAAAAATGATACAAACAAGGCCAGTTTGCCGATATTTTTTTCATAGGGGTAAGTTCCCCGGTAAACATCAATGATGTAGCCCATAGTCTGAAAGGTATAAAAGGAAATTCCCAAAGGCAAAGCAAAGCGAAAGAATGGTAAGCCGGCTCCTTCTTGAAAAATCCCCAGTAAAGAATTGATATTGGCAATTACAAAATCCGCATATTTTAACACAGCAAGAATACCAAAATTCAATAATAGACAGAGGACGAGCCATCCTTTTTGCTTCTTCTTTATGGATGCCTTATAAGCCTTACGTTCTTCTCTGGTAAGGCTTTCTTTGTTTTCTTTTATATAATCAGATTGTCTTTCTTGTAAGCGATTGATTTGCCGACTGACTAAATAAGTTGAAATTGTGGTCAACAAAATATAGGCCAGATATTGTATTCCTGCAAAGCTATAGAACAAGTAACTGGCCAAGAGCAAAAGCATCCATTGAAATTTCTTAGGAATTAAATAATATAAAAGAAAAAGTATAGTTATAAAAAGTATAAAATGAAAGGATGTAAATAGCATAAAGCCACCTTCTACTCTTCATCAATCAGCCGTTGAACCATGGCATACAAGGCCTTGGCAGAATTAAAGTTTTTCGGAACAATCTCATCTACCGGAACGGTAATATCAAACTCTTCGCTGATTTCTGATATAATAGTAACAATATCAAAGGAGTCAATAATTTTATCGTCAATCAATGTTTCACAGGTCTCAAAATCCACCTCAGGATGTAGTTCACTTAAAATCTCCAGAATTGTTTCCATACTTATTTCTCCAGTCTTTGATAATATTTTTCTTTTAATAAAACCCGATTGATCTTACCATTTGAGGTTAAGGGCATTTCCTCCAAGGCAATGGTAAGATTGGGGATCATATACCTGGGCAGTTTTTCTTTTAAATAACTGGTAACCTGGGCAGGAGTGGCATCTGCAACATAGTATAAAATGATTTTTTTCTTAATATCATCAAAGATGCAGCATGCACTCTTCATCTCTTCCATCCCATTGGCTACGATTTCAATCTCGCCCAGCTCAATTCGATGTCCCATATGTTTGATCTGATTATCTTTTCGAGATACAAAGATTAATTCCCCTCTCTCATTGTACTTACCGATATCACCGGTTCGATAAATCTGCTCTGGATAAGCATTATTGAGAGGATTCTGAACAAATACTTCATTGGTTTTTTCAAAGTTTTTATAATAACCAAGGGTTAAGGAGGTTCCCCGAATGCAGATTTCCCCCTCATCTCCCTGTTTAGGAACTTGATTATTTTCATCCAAAAGAATAATCTCCGTGTTTGGAAATGGTTGTCCGATTGGAATTGCTTCGTCCAGTTCAAAGTCCCTGTTCACTTCATAATAACAGGACATACCGGTTGCTTCCGTCGGCCCATATAGATTAATAAATCTTGCCTTGGGCAAATGTTTTTTCCATATTTTAAACTGCTTGATGGGGAAAACTTCACTCCCAAAAGCTATGGTATGAAGATATTTGGGTATTTCCTTCTCCAATGCTCCAAAGGCCGATATCATAGTTAATGCGGATACCACCCAACATACCGTATTAATCTTATATTCATTTAAAAACTCTACTAATTTCAAAGGAAACATAAATAAACTTTTTGGAATAATATAAGTGGTAGCGCCAAATTTTAAGGTAGATAATAGTTCTTTTAAGCAGGCATCCACATAAAGGGGGGTCTGATTTCCGAATACCGTATTCTCATCAACCCTCAACACCGCCGTTAGGCTTTCGATATAATCAATGACAGAGCGATGACAGGCCACAACTCCCTTAGGGATACCAGTGGAACCTGAGGTAAATACGATATATATCGGATCCGTATCGATTTGCTGATTCCTGATATGTATCAATACCTCATCCTTGATCCTGGTTCCAACAATTTCATCATAAACATATACCTTGCCTTGGAAAGAGAACTCCTCCAGCAAAGCTTTGCTTGTCTCATCACAGATTACCGCTTTGGGCTCCAAACTTTGCAAAATAAGTTCAATCCGGTGTTTTGGCATCTCCTCATCAAGGGGAACATAATAATTTCCGCTATAGATTACACCATAGAAGGTAATAATAGTTCTTGGATGCTTGCTCATAAAGACCACAATAGGCTCCTTATAATGTCCTGCATCCCAAAGAAATGTCCCTATGGCTCTGGCATTCTTATATACTTCTTGAAAGGTTACCCCTATGTTTTCATTGGCGTAAGCAATCTTTTGCGGAATTTTTAACACGGTGGATTCTAGATATTCTAAAACATTTCGTTGCATACTGGTTCCTTTCGTATTATAATTTCTTTCTAAGTTTTTCTTACACAAGAAGTTAATTTGAAGACAAATACCCTGATGATCATTCCATAATTTGAGTGTCCATACTGTACCAAATTCTCTTACATAAATACATTATTTAATATAAAATTCTTTCCTATATCAATAAAATAAGAATTAAAAAATAACTAGCACAAACATTACTAAATAAATTTACCAACATAACATCATAAGACAACTTACTAATACAACATAATAAATGAATTCACCAACATAACATCTTAAGATAACTTTCTATAACAACATTCATAAATAAATTCACCAACATAAGATCTTAAAATAAGTTCACTTAGCAAATTACTCCCATGGAAACCATGGCTAAAAACAAATACATTAATCCCTAGTACCTAGACCCCTATTAGGAATCTTATGTACTATTGGCAGCTAGATTAATGTGGCAAAGCTGCAACAAAGAAGAAAACCACTAGATTTACTTGCTGATTAAAGAACGATATTCTTCTTTAAGCTCTCCTTCACACAAAAGCACAGACCGCATAGCCAGTACTTCCATCATATCCAAAAAACCGGATCCGATATTTCTCATCCCCTTAATGATGGATAATTCCGAACAAGCAAGAAGAATGACCTCTGCCCCTTCCCTTTTCAATTCCTCCGATACCTCATAGAATTTCTCCATCTCTAGTGGACGGCATGCCTTTACATTGTCATAGATAATATCCATGGTAAACTTTTGCTTTTCCTTGGAAGGAAGTTTGATTGTTATCTTATTTCTTTCTAACTCATTCTGAATCAGTTTGCTACCAATCGTACCATTGGTAGCCATGACCCCCACACTTTGAATTCTATGTTCTTTTAAGTATTGCACGGTTTCTTTTATGACATGTATGATTGGAATTTTTATTTCTTTTACTAATTGTTCATAAAAATAATGTGCTGTAATGCAAGGAATGGCTATCAGATCGGCTCCCTGGCTTGTGAGAGTCTTTCCAGCTTCCAACATGGGATACAATGGATTTTCCTTACATTGATCTAATATAAATTCCGTTCGATCCGGAATGGAGGGTTTGCTATATATTAGTAATTCTAAGTGGTTCTGCTCCCGCTGGGCATTTGTCATCTTTGTTACTAGGCTGTAAAAGTAAGCTGTAGCCGCAGGACCCAAACCACCGATAACGCCTAATCTCTTCGTACTACCATCTCCCTCCCTCTTCCTTTAACCATAGGTGAACTAGTTAACTATGGTAGATATGATTTTCTAAAATATTTCATACCCAAGCTCCTTATGGGGAAATCTTACTCCCACCCTCTTGTTTCTGGAGTACGTGGATATAATGATTTGTCAAAGGTATAATAGTTGTTTCCTCTTTTTTCTGTATATTCATCCACCTCTTTATCGGTTAGCATAAAGGATTCTAGATGATCTTTATGGGGACAAGCATCAAAGTGATACCAGCCATCTCCGCAATTCACCAAATTCCAGAAATGCTGTGTCCTACCTCCAACCCTTGTAATATCCATATTATCAATATTGGACCTTGTCAGAAGAGCCTTAGATACAGCAAAATAGGTGAAGCAATCTCCAATGCCATTTTTAATTCCCCGGTAAGCTTCCATCATCCAATCCGATTTATCGGAATAGCCGGTATATCCCACATGCCTCTTGATCCACTGATAAATCTCATAGGCGACTTCTAATTTAGTCATCTGATCATTGGTAATCTCATTTAAAACCTCATCAACAGCTGCGTATAATTCATCTTCAGAAATCTCAAATTTCTTTACTGTAATATTTACACTTTTTGAAACAGTGTTACCAGCGGAATCCGTTGCCGTATATATCACCGGATAGGTTCCTTCTACTTGTAAATTTACTGCACTACTATCTACTTGAAAATCAAGATCTTCATCCCGATTATCCGTAACAATCACATTTTTCTTATAGGAAATGGTATTCCCGATATAAACGGTTCGATCATAAACGCCGGAGATTACTGGTGCTTCGTTGTCCTTCTTTATATAAGCCATTGCTGTTAATTCTGATTTGTTACCATATTCATCTTCCAAGACAATCGAAACCGATTGATTCCCAAGGACTGTAAAATCCGGTTCTATTTTATAATACACTTGCACGGAAGATACATCTTCAATATCAGATACAAAGTAATCTGCTTCTGGTTTTTCATCATTCCATATACTTTTATTCAAAGCCTTCGCCAGGGGAGGGGTGGTATCGATTACTTCTATACAAGAGCTTACCCTTCTTCCATCCACCTTAATCACTACCTCATGCACCCTAGGTTTACTGTAATCCAGAACACTCAGATCCGTCTCAAGTTCAGCTTCATATTTTGAAGTATCAATAAAATCTTCTAATCGAATATTAGGCATGGTACCTGCTTCAACGGTAACTGAACTATTGATTTCTAGTACATTTACATAGGTCTTTATTTCACTTTGATTGTTGGCTGCATCTTTTAAAATGATTGTAACTTCCTTCAATCCAGGAACTGTCGTATCTGGCTGAGATTGAAAGAACATGGTCACCTTAGTCGCATCCACGATATCCGTAACAAATTGTTCCGGGCTTAATTTCTCACCCAAAAAAGCCGTTTGATATACAGGGATTCCCACCGGTGGAATTCGATCCTCAACGATTAAATAGGATCTATGGATCCGATTTCCTACTTTAATTTGAATCTCATATTTCCCTGGTTGATTTAAATCTAGGGAATCTATATCGGTAATTATTGTTCCTGTATTATCTTGATCCAATAAAAATTGTTTGATATCCAAGTCTTTGGTTCCCGCTTCTATGGTTACCGCCTTTGCGACCATGGGTCTAAACCGCAAATATAATAAGCCTGCGATTAATACAAAAATTTCTATACCAAGAATCAGAAGCAGGACATGCTTTAAACGTCCTTTTTTTCTTATCATCTCTTTCTCCTAATACATTATAAAATGTAATTTTCTATCAATTTTTACAATAAATATGAATTGACCATTATGTATATGATAATATCATTGATTTTAATTGTCAATAATTGAATAATACTTGATAAAATTACTATTTCTATTGCTATTATTATAATAATCATAACCATTGTTTTTATCCTTATACTATGATATAGTAAAAATATCTTATCAGTCATTTTTCATCATTTATCACCATATTTCTACTACTGCATAATGTATTAGTAGAAAGGAGTTGATAATATGGGAAACAATTTCTGTGATTTTTTTGGATTTGGATTTGACTGCAACCGCAGAAGACATGATCACAGACCGTATGGGCGTAGCCCCTACTGGAGGGATGATAGAAGACCTTGTAGAAGCTGCAAGCCTTTACCTTATAGAAGAGGCCCTCGTTCCAGATTTTATGATGATTAATCGATTTTCTCATGAATAAAACCCTAACTAATGCAAATTTTATATACTTTTCATAGATAACCCCTTTACTTCAACACTTTGTCGTGTTAAAATCATATTTATGAGAATTGATTCACTACTGGATGAAGGAGAGGAGTCCAAAGATGAATAAAAAAATAAAAACCCCTGCGGTTGATCACTTATTTGAAGCCATACTAAGTTTAAAAACGCCAGAGGAATGTTATATATTCTTTGAAGATATCTGTACTGTCAATGAATTGCTTTCTTTATCACAACGCTTTGAAGTAGCAAGAATGCTGCGAAACCAAAATACTTATCTAGAAATCGCAGAAAAAACAGGCGCATCTACTGCTACCATTAGTAGAGTCAACCGTTCTTTAAATTACGGTAACGACGGATATGATATGGTCTTTTCAAGAATCAACAAAGCAAAAGAAGAAAATTCACAAAAATAATATAAAATCTAAGTCCCATAAGGCTAATTTACATCTCCTTATGGGGCCTTCTTTTTAATTTCATTATTTTTCTGTGGCTCTTTGCTTTATTATTCCTTTTTCAGTATTGCTCTTTGCTTTATCATTATCATTATTTTTCAGTATTGCTAATAGTATTATTACTCACACTTTTTTCTGTTATGTTCTGTTCTTTGCTTTATGTTCTCATTAATTTTCAGTTTGCTATTAAGATTATTTCTCTTATTTTTTCTTTCTATTTTGATCTTTGCTTTATTATTCTCACTGATTTTCAGTTTTGCTATTAAGATTATTTCTCTTATTTTTTTATTATGTTCTTTGCTTTATTATTCGCATTAATTTTCAGTTTGCTATTAATATTATTACTCTCATTTTTTTCTATATGTTCTTTCCTTTATTACTCTCACTATTATTATGTTTTGCTCTTGGCTTTATAACTCTCACTATTTTTCTGCTTTATTCTTTGCTTTATCCATCTGTGATTTCTCAAGATTCTTACCATTCTCTACCTTATTTGTAGCTTGGGCAGAAGCTGTTTTGCCACCCATCAAAGCTTGATCTATCATTTTTTCTATCATATGCTTTCTCATGTAAACATCGAAACAAAGCATGCTGATAAAAGCAAAGGTCGTTAGGAAATCACGATCTTCTTCATTGGTAACCTCTGGGAAGGCTTCTTTGGCTTTGGTCATCTTACGAATCATGTCCTTGGTAAGGGCATCGGTTTGCTCTATTTCCAAACGATAAATCTCTTCGTAGATCTCTTTCAAGCTTATCTTTTTGGACTTACCCCCGTAATATCGTTGTGTTAGTGGATTAAATATGCTCTGTATATCGCTAATGGATAAAATATTTTTAAAATAGTATATAAATATCAAAAGGAACATATGCTCCTTATTATATTTCTTCTTATTGGGGGGTGGAAGTAACTCGTTCTTAGTATAATTGTTGATCATTGTCTTGGTCAGGAGTTTATCTTCCGAATATCTTTTTGACGATTTCAGATGACTATCCATAAATGTAGTTACCTGATCCATATATAAATCAATATCAGGAATATCGTCTGGCATTATATATTTAATATCTTTAAGACTATCAATCAGTCCCTTGATAATTTCTTCTTTCTTGACATCCATCATATCACCTCTTAAAGCAATTATATAGTATTGGTTACTAGATGTCAAAGCAAAAATAATTACGTAAATAGAAGGATTTTCTAAATACATTTAAGGAATTTCCCAATAAAAGTATCCGATGCCATGGGTCCCTCCTTGCTAATCCTTGAAACTACTTTTCCCCCATGATATAATCCTAGTTAAGCAAATAATACATTGAATTAGTAGGACAAGACACTTTTTCAATACATAAAGGTAGGTAAAATTATGAGCATTTATGATACATTAAACCCTGAACAAAAGCAGGCGGTTTTCCATGATAAAGGTCCACTTCTCATACTTGCAGGAGCCGGTTCCGGTAAGACCAGAGTGCTAACACATCGGATTGCTTATTTGATTGAAGAGCGACAAGTCAATCCCTGGAATATCCTAGCCATTACATTTACCAATAAGGCGGCTAGGGAAATGCGAGAACGAGTGGACAAGCTGGTTGGATATGGTTCCGAAGACATCTGGGTAAGTACCTTCCACTCTACTTGTGTAAGAATACTACGTCGATTTATTGAGACCCTTGGATATGGTCGAAGCTTTACCATCTACGATACCGATGATCAGAAAACTCTCATGCGTGAAGTTTGTAAATATCTGAATATCGATACCAAAAGAACAAACGAAAGAGCGATCCTATCTGCCATATCAAAGGCTAAGGACGAACTCATTGGTCCTGAGGAATTTGCCAGACAGGCAGGGGGAGATTATAACCAAACTCGATACGCTGAGGCTTATACCGAATATCAGAAACGCCTAAAAGCAAGCAATGCCTTGGATTTTGATGATCTGATATTTAAAACAGTAGAGCTATTCCAGACAAATGCAGAAGCCCTACGTTATTTTCAAAATCGTTTTCGTTATATCATGGTGGATGAATATCAGGATACCAATACTGCACAGTTCCATTTGATACATCTTCTTGCTTCTGGAGTGGATGAGGATGGAGCTAAAAACTTCAATCTTTGTGTGGTAGGTGACGATGACCAATCCATATATAAATTCCGTGGGGCAAATATCCACAATATTTTAAATTTTGAAAAGACATTCCCCAGCGCCAAGGTGATTAAACTAGAGCAAAACTATCGTTCCACCAAAAGTATTTTAAATACTGCCAATGAGGTCATCTGCAATAATCAGGGACGTAAGGAAAAATCCTTATGGACCGATAACGAAGAAGGGGAACCCGTTCATTTTACTCAATTTGAAACAGATTTTGATGAAGCGGATGGTATCACCAGTGAAATTAAAAGAAGTGTGGAAAATGGCGAGGCAAACTACAGTGATTTCGCAATTTTATATCGTACCAATGCCCAGTCTAGACAATTTGAAGAAAAATTAATCCTAAAAAATATTCCTTATAAAATTATTGGTGGTACAAATTTCTATTCCCGTAAGGAAATAAAAGATGTTTTAGCATACCTGAAAACCATTGAAAATGGACTCGATAGTATCGCTGTTAAAAGGATTATCAATGTACCCAGAAGGGGAATTGGTCTTACCACCATTGATCGGGTCAATGACTATGCGCTTCAAAATGATATCAGCTTTTACGATGCCTTAACCCGGGCGGAACATATCCCTGGATTACAACGTTCCGTTACAAAAATTATGTCCTTTGTTAGCCTTATCGAAGGTTTAAAATCACGCATAAACCTTGAGACTTATTCTCTGAAAGATTTGGTAGATGATATCTTGGATGCAACTGGTTATGTAAGGGAACTGGAAGCAGAAGATACGGAAGAATCCAAGGATCGAATCGCCAACATCGATGAATTAATTAATAAAATCGTTACCTATGAGGAAACTGCAGAGGAAGAACCTACTTTAAGTGGATTTTTAGAAGAAATTGCTCTGGTATCTGATATCGATAATCTAACGGAAGATTCCGAATATGTTGTCCTGATGACTCTTCATAGTGCAAAAGGTCTGGAATTCCCTTATGTATATCTTTGTGGTATGGAAGAAGGAGTTTTCCCAGGTTACATGTCCATCATGGCAGAAAACCCCTTGGAAGAAATTGAGGAAGAACGAAGACTTTGCTATGTAGGTATTACTAGGGCTATGAAACGTCTATCCTTAAGCGCAGCCAAACAAAGAATGTTACGAGGGGAAACTCAGTATAATAGACCCTCTCGTTTTATCAATGAAATACCAAGATATCTTTTAAAAATGACCCTTCCTACTCATAGAAGAGGACAGATGAATCGTACTGTTTCAACCCTAGATTTTGATCAACCTTTTACAGAGCGTTCCTATAAGCAACCACAGATCTCCAATAAGCCCTATGTTCTACCAAAAGCAAAGCAATTTGCTGGTAAACAAATGGGAACCCTTTCTTATGAGGTTGGAGATACTGTAAAACATATAAAATTTGGTCTTGGAACGGTTCTGGACATTACCATGGGTGGTAAGGATTATGAAGTAACCGTAGAATTTCCTAACTACGGAGTGAAAAAACTCCTATCTACCTTTGCAAATTTAATTAGAATTGATTAAACTACTTATTTAAATTCAGCCTTCTATTATATTGTTAAGACCATGAAAGAAATATCCCAACGTGAAGTGCTTTCACATTGTTGCCTTAAACCAAGGAAAATATTTCTTCATGGTCTTTCTTTTAATTTATTTCATTAACTTTTATACAAAGCAACATCTTTGAAATTAAAACACTTTTGAATTTAGGCTTTGAATTTGACTTGGAATTAGTCTAGGCATTTTGTCTTGGAATTTTAGTCTTTGAATTTGGTCTTTGAATTTTATCTTGGCATTTGCTCTTGGCATTTGGTCTTTTAATATCATTTCTAAATCTAGTTTTTGAATTAAGATTTTTTATATGGTCTTAGAAAGGACAGAACTATAACTTCACATTTTGAATAAAATGAAACTTGTTTTGATATTATATAGTAAAACAGATGAATTGGTGATATAATATAATGTAGTTAGTGACAAGCAATGCCTTGTCAAAAAGAATTAGAAAGGGAGTGTAACATATGAGTAATAAAATTGATGATTTATTAAACGCAATGAAGCTAGGTGAATTAATTCACAGAAAAGATCCCGCAGAAAAAAGAAGACGTACTATTATGTGTGTTTTAGCAGTAATCGGTGCAGTTGCAGCCGTTGCAGCTATCGCTTATGCTGTGTATAAGTACATGAATCCAGATTATTTGGAAGATTTTGATGATGATTTTGATGAATACGAAGAAGATTTGGATTTTACAACTTATGATACCGATGATGTGGCGGAAGAGGAAGTATCAGAGACAGATCCTACTGAATAAACTTAACGAAATTAAAAAGAGCTGTTGCTACCAATTATCTTATCACATTTCTTATTTATAGAAATATGATTAGGATGATGGTAACAACAGCTATTTTACTTAATTCATATGAAATCTATTACTTCTTATTTGCTTTTTCTGCAAATGTTCTATTGATAATGTCTTCGTAAGGAACCCTTGCCGTCAACTCTCCTGCTTCATCTAAAATATCCTGCAATAAAGTTAGGCTTTCTTCTTCAAAGATCAAATTATCTTTCCAAGTATCCTGATCATAATATCTTCTCGTAATCATAATAAGGGTATCCTTATCTGTTTCTGCAAATTGAGGTGCAATCACATCAGCAATCTCTTCCGGAGTATGGGATGCAACAAATTCCATCCCTTTTTGAATTGCATTGGTAAATCCTTGAATAATATCAGGATTTTTTTCAATATAGCTCTTTTTCGCACAAAATGCTGTATATGGAACCTTTCCACTATCTACACCAAGGGAGGCCACAACTTTACCTGCTCCATCGAATTCCAAAGCGGTTGCTGCTGGTTCAAATTCAATCGTATAATCACCTTGACCCGCAGCAAAGGCCTGTGAGGTCAAACCAAAATCAATATTTTGAACGATTGTCAGATCCGCTGTAGGATCAATCCCCTGTTTCTTCAAAATGTACTCAAATACCATCTGGGGCATTCCGCCTTTACGGCCGCCGATTACAGTTTTACCTTTGATGTTCTCCCATTTGAAATCTTCATTCATATCTCTAGATACTAAGAAGTTACCTGCCCTTTGGGTCAACTGAGCGAAGTTTACTACATAGTCGCTGGCTCCTTCATTATAGACATAGATGGAGGCTTCTGCGCCCATGAAACCAATTTCCGCCTCGCCACTTAGCACGGCTGTCATTGTCTTGTCAGCCCCCAGTCCATTTACAAGGTTAACCTTTAAGCCTTCCTCCTTAAAGTAATCCTTCTCAAATGCTACATACATAGGTGCATAAAATATAGAGTGAGCCACTTCATTTAATGTTATTTCCTTAAGTCCATCATTCTTTTTACACCCTGATATTAGGGCTACAACCATGGTAATAGCAACTAGTATACAAGCTAGTCTTCTCTTCATAGGACCCTCCCAGAAAATATACTACTTTATAATATATCGAAGGGGTAGGAGGTTTGTGCTTGTATACTGTGAAAGAGTTTTAATAAAAGGCTGGGATGATATATTTCCCTATCTATTTCCTAATTAAATAAGGATTTCTTTGCTAATGTAACCTCATATACTTTGTTAACGTATTGCCCGTTAGCATCTCTTGCTTTAACAACCACTTCCACGGTTTGACCTTCCCTAGTAAAGGTAAGGATGTTTCGTAGGTCATCCGTTGTTTCTACTACTTGGCCATCAAGCTTTACTATGATCTGTCCTACCTGTAAACCAGCCTCTTCTGCAGGGGAATTCTTAACTAATTCCTTAATATAAACTCCCATTGGCATATTAAATTCTTGAGCCCATATTTCAGTAACATTATTTGCTAAGGCTATGCCAAGGAATCCTTGTTCTGATTCATCAATTTTTTCTCGATTGATTAGCTTATTAATCATAGGAAGTGCATCAGAAATCGGGATTGCATATCCCATTCCTTCTACTTGTGCAGAAGCGAATTTTATGGAATTTATACCAATGATTTTACCGGATGTACTGATCAATGCTCCACCACTATTACCTGGATTGATGGCCGCATCCGTTTGAATTAGGGTCATCTTTATGCCCTCTATCTCTATCTCACGGTTGATTGCACTGATATAGCCTACGGTTACCGATTGACCATATCCAAGGGCATTTCCTATGGCAATTGCCATTTCACCAGCCTTCACCGCATTGGAATCCCCAAGAGAAGCCACCTTAATATAAGAAACGGTTTCCTCTGAAAGATCATCTAAGTCAACGGTTAAGACCGCTAAGTCGGTTCTGGCATCGGATCCCTTGACCTTGGCATTTGCCACCGTTTCATCACCAAATATGATCTCTACCTTCTCTGCCCCTTCAATTACATGGTTGTTAGTGACAATTAACAATTGGGAGGCATTCTGTCCAACAATAATTCCAGAACCGCTACCTTTTACCGGTTCAACAAATCGTCTTCCGAAGAAGTCATAACTTGATATGGTTGCAGAGGAGTTGATAGCTACGATGGATGGCATCACTTTTTCTACAACATCGGAAACATCACTAATCACAGCATCCTCTATGTTATTGATGGGAATGATATCCGCTGTGTCTTCTGTGTTTTCCTGGTTAATTTGCAATAAATCTGAACCAGATTCATTTTGCATTAAATCTACATTCTTTGGCCTAGTGAAATAATTATAGCCTTGCATGGTAGCCGAAGCAATAATTCCAAATGCCACCGCTGCTGCTGTAAATTTTATCATTCCAATGAACTTCTTCTTCTTTTTCGGCTTTTCCTCTATTATCTTTGGCTCTGGATAAAGGGTGTAGGGTGTATTATGATTGGTAAGATAATAATCATTCTTACCATTATAATCATTGTTCCTATTATTATTCATATATGAAATCTCCTTTCGAAACTGATTAACCATGTTTTATTTTGTTAAACTCAGTCTACCAAGAAATTATGTTCACTTTGTGATTATATTTTGAAAATACTATGATTTATAGATAACTACCTAGTATTTTTAAATCCAAAGCCTCTTCCTTAATGCAATGGAGAGCATTCTTCACTGCAAAATCATCAATACCTCCTTCAATATCCACAAAAAAACGATATTCAAAAGGTTTTCCCGCAATAGGTCTTGATTCAATCCGAGTCATATTAATGTTATTATATATAAAATGAGCTAGCATATGGTATAAAGATCCACTTTTATGAGGCAAGGCAAAACAAAGACTGGTTCTTTTTGCTCCTTTATAGTATATTCTTTTATTGGAAATAATAATGAACCTAGTAGAATTGGTCTCATCATTCTGTATGGATTTTTTTAATAATTTTAGTCCATAATGACTTCCCGCTCGAAAGCCGGCAATGGCTGCTTGAGACTTATCCTTATCCTCCAAGATTTTTTTGGCACTACTGGACGTAGAGCTTCCTTCCACTTCCTTTAATTGGGGATTCTTTTTAAAAAAACCAGAACATTGCAATAAACCTTGTCGATGGGAATATACCTTGTCTATATCGGAAAATTCCGCCTCGGAAAGTCCCCATAAATGATGTTCTATTTTAATCACATGTTCTCCAAGGATATAATTATCATATTCCGTTAATAAATCAAAGATGTCCCCCAGGCTTCCAGTTGATGAATTTTCGATGGGTAAAACACCATAATCTGCTTTCCCATCTTTAATATCCTGCATGACCTCACGAAAGGTTCCCTTAGGGATTCCATTTACCTTGGTTTTAAAATAATCAAGCATGGCTTCTTCTGTATAGGATCCCTTTTCCCCAAAGAAAATCACCTTGGTATTCTGATCTGCTGGAATTTGGTCTACCCCTTGAAAACCTAGCTCATCGAAATTACTGAGCATCATATATTGGAATCTTCGACTCATAGCCATGATTTGAGAAAACAAATCATGGATCGCTTTCTTATTAAACTCCGTACTTGCTAATTCCTGTAGAGTATTTAACTTTACAACCTCCCGATCGGGGTCATAAATCGGTTTCCCTACATTTTTTTTATATTCAGCCACATCTAAGGCTAGTTTCATTCTTTCCTCAAAAAGGTCTACTAGTTTTTTATCAACCTCATCGATTTTTTTTCTGGTTTCCAGTAAATCCGCCATTGTTATCCTCCATATAAACTTAAGCTTATTCGATTTCATTTTGCTAATTATACTATTTAATACTTGTAGATGCAAGAATACATCATTAAGCATTGCATATTCATTTTACCCAATATATAATAAATGTTATATAATAGTGTCTAACTGGAGGTTATTATGCTGTCAAAAGTCAAAAAAACATTTATTATACTATTTCTTATTACCATAGTTACCGTTTTTGGTATTCTAATATATACCAGCGGCCGTACCTTTTATAGCAAAGAAGACGAGATAGGAAACACCGCTGGAAACATTTATAATGGTGGCCTTTTCTGTGAACAAGAGGGTATCATTTATTTTAGTAACGATGCGGATGATGGTAGCCTTTATGCTATGAGCTCTGATTGTACAAAGTTTAGAAAAGTACATTCGGACAAGGCTGTTTATATCAATGCAGACGAACATTATATCTATTATTTAAGGGCAAATAATACCAGGGAAAATAGTAAAGCTAGTATTCTTATGTTTAATAATTCCGGCGTCTACCGGATTAAACAAAATGGTTCTAATCTAAAAGCGATTAGCAATAAACCGGCTGCCTATCTTACCTTAAAGGGAAATAATCTTTATTTTCAAAAATATGATGTGGAAGAAGGGCTTCATCTATATCGTAATGGTATCGATGCAAGCAGTGAGCGACTTCTTCTAAAAGATGCTGTAGTACCTGCTGCCATATTAGATGGAAAACTTTATTATACCGGTTATTCCAAGGATCAAAACATTCATTATATGGATCTGTCCGGCTATAACACCAAAACCTATCTAGAAGGTAACTTTGCTTATCCAATATTTAGGGACGATTATATCTACTATATGGACATAGGCAATAATTACAAAATTTATCGGATGAATCATGATGGTACTGAGGTAACTGCTTTGGTAGATGAGCGCTGCTCCACTTACAATATAACCAACTCAGGGAAGTACCTATACTATCAGGTAGATAACAATGCAAATAATCGGATCGCAAGATTGAATCTAGAGACTATGGAACATGAGACAATTCAAGAGGGGAATTTTAAACAGATTCATGTGACAGAATTTTTTGTCTTTTTTAAAGATTTTAAAGGGGATACCACCTATATTCTATCTGCTGATGGTGTTCCTAGGTTGGAAACATTTAATCCCCCTGTTATAAATGAAGACTAGGACTTAACTTGATTTAGAAAATTTATGCCTATACCCTAACTTGAAGGGAAAACTATTGTGGTTAAACTAGAAATACAAAGAATAAAGAAAGCGTTTGTGCTGACACAAAAATTGTGGCAGTTCATACGCTTTCTTTTTGATATTTTACCTGTCTACTTGACAGGGTTATATCAGAAACCTAGGTTTATGAACGGTCTTAGTACTTGTAATACAAATATTATAGGGAGCTGCACTTGTATGACCTAATTAACAGTAACTTTACACTTGTAATCTTTACCATAGAGTGTCGCTGTTATCACTGCCGTTCCCTTGTTTTTTGCTGTTAAATAAGGAACTGTTGTTACAGTCCCTTTTATAATCCTATCCTATGCTTCTAATTTTCTTCTTAATTGTAAAATGGTTTCCCCATACAAAGGATGCTTTAATCCGGGAGCAATCTCCGAAAGAGGTTGCAATACAAATTCTCGGTTAATAAGTTCGGGATGGGGAAGAATCAATCGCTCCGTATTGATAATCTCATCATCATAAAAAAGCATATCCAAATCGATAGTCCGAGGACCCCAGCGAATAATTCTCTCTCGTTTTAATTCTTTTTCAATCCTCATTAATAAATCTAATAGTTCCTCTGGAGATTTTAGGGTTTCCATATAAAGAGCTCCATTTAAAAAATCATCCTGCTCTACCCCACCCACTGGTTTTGTGATAATAAAAGAAGAAACTCGGCGAACTCTACAATCCTCATCTTCATTTAAAAGACGAATGGCCTCATTTAAATTTGCTTCCTTATCTCCCATATTGGAACCAATTCCTAAATATACTTTATGCCAACCTCTCTCTATTCGAACGGACACCGTTTCCAGAGACATTAATATGGGAGCCCAAGGTTTCTTAATTTCTAAGATCAACCTCTGAATACGGTCATAAGTTTTTAATAAATGCATGGCCAAACGGTTGGCAGTTGTCTCTATTAATTTATAGGTATGACTTGTTAAAAACTCTTCGATACACCGACATACGGAAGCATAATTAATAGATTTACTAATGTCATCCCCCTTGGCTGCCTCCGAAATATCGGTAAATAATTCTACAGAAATCAGGAATTTCTGACCCAAGGAATTCTCTTCCTTCAAAACTCCATGATATGCAAATACTTCTAAATTTGATATTTTAATACTATCCATATTTCCACCATTCCAATCCTCAACTGGACGATACAGTTTCTACTATCCGATTACTCACCATTCCTATCCTCAACTGGACGATACAGTTTCTACTATCTGAATGCTCACCATTCCAATCCTCAACTGGACGATACAGTTTCTACTATCCCTTACTAGGCTATGCAGACAGTCTAGTATATTGATATATATATATATTGCCTTTAGAAACAGGTTCTTACACAATGGAATTCGATTTAAGGATGGCTTCTGCCATTCGAATCGCCCTAACATTTTCTTTGATATCATGAACCCGGATAAATTGGCAACCTTTCATTACAGCGATAACGGAAGTTGCTAAGGTACCTTCCAATCGTTCTTCCACAGTTTCCGAAAGTACATGCCCAATTACCGATTTTCTGGAACATCCCAAAAGAAGGGGATATCCAAACTGATGCAACTTATCCAAATGATTTAAAAGAAATAGGTTCATATCCTGGGTTTTTGCAAATCCAATTCCAGGATCCAGGATTATCTTATCTCCATCAATGCCCGCCTTTTCTGCAAGACTTAGGCTCACTTGTAGATCCCCAAGAAGGTCTTGAAGGAAGTTCTGATAATCCATTTGCTTTCTGTTATGCATAATACATACAGCCACATCATGCTCCTTAACTACCTTAGCCATATCCGGATCATATCTTAGTCCCCAGATATCATTTACCAGATCTGCTCCGGCAATACAGGCAGCCTTGGCCACCTTGCTTTTATAAGTATCAATGGAAATAGGAATGTCCGAAATCTTACGAATTGCCTCGATTACTGGTACCACTCGCTCGATTTCCTCTTCCTCAGATATCATTGTATAATTAGGTCGCGTGGATTCACCACCGACATCTATGATATCCGCTCCTTCTTCCACCATCCTCATGGCATGTTCTAGGGCATCCTCTAGCATATTATGCTTTCCACCATCAGAAAAGGAATCAGGGGTTACATTTAATATTCCCATAACATATGTTCTTTTTCCAAGCTTGAAATCTTTTGATCCTATTTTCATAATTCTCTCCATCATATTTTATTTTATCTCATATTTATCTCAAGTATCTTATATGAATCATTCGCATATGAGTCATCGGCCATTCACTGGACAGATGTAAAACCAATATAGGAATAATTATTTATAATTATTTTTTGAAAATTAGATTAGATATTATTTTACCTTTACTTATTTTACAATTTCCCAATTTTATTACGCATTGATTACTTTACAATCTGAAAAAAGGAATTCTGCAGGGATAAATCCTCTTCAAAAACACCACGGCAGACATAGGTTACCGTTTTAGTTCCTGGCTTATTCACCCCACGCATGGACATACAAAGGTGTTCCCCCTCCATCATGACCATAACCCCCTTGGGTTTTAGGTGCTTCATAATCTCATCTGCAATCTGACCTGTTAATTGTTCCTGAATTTGTGGTCTTCTTGCAAATGTTTCTACGGTTCTAGCCAGTTTACTTAAACCTGCCACTTTTCCGTCTGGAATATAGGCGATATGTGCCTTTCCAAAGAAGGGAACCAGATGGTGCTCACATACCGAATAGAAGGTTATATCTTTTTCTAATACCATACCACTTTCTTTTGATGAAAATGTTACGGATAGGTGATCCGATGCGTCCCTTTCTAAACCTCCAAAAATTTCTTCACACATCTCACTGATTCTTCTTGGTGTATCTAATAAGCCTTCTCGGTTAATATCTTCTCCGATTGCTTCCAAAAACAAGCGGACTGCCTGTTCTACTTTTTCTCCATCTATCATATCAAATGTCATCCTTTCGTTTTCCTAATGTTTTAACCAAATCCCCTAAGAAAGATAAGGAACCGAAGGCTACGATAACATCGCTATCTTTTGCTTCTTTATATGCTAGTTCAATAGCATTTGCAATTGTTCCTGCATCTATCACCTTATGACAATACCTCATGGCTTCCTTGGCCAATTCAGTAGAAGCTAAGGCCCTCTTATTATCTGGTGTCATTGTTATAATCACATCTGCATAAGGGGCTGTATGCTTTAGTATACTACGATAATCCTTATCTGCCAATACTCCTAGGATGAATACCCGTCGAACCCCCTCGAAATAAAGCTGTATGGATCGACTCAGACTGAGGGCAGCATCCTCATTATGCGCTCCATCAATTACAAAATAGGGATTTTTTGATACAATCTCAAATCTCCCAGGCCATTTTGCATGTCGTAAGCCATTTTTTATGGCTTGTCCGCCAATGGTATAACCTAAGTTCTCCATTACCTTTGCAAAACCAATGGCTAGTTGTGCATTGTAAACCTGATATTCACCAATAAGTCCTGTCTCATAGTCTTCCTCATTTTCCTCAGAAACCAGGGTAAACTGATTCCCTTGGATGAAATAACGAATCTCTTTGATATCCTTTGGGGATACTACCGTTAAATCTGCTTCATTTTCCTCACAGACCCCTTTGATCACTTCCATTACTTTTGGGCTTTGTTGGTAGGTGACCACTGGACAGCGATATTTAATGATACCTGCTTTCTCGGCTGCGATTTGTTCTATGGTATCTCCCAAATACTCCATATGATCCAAACTGATTTTGGTAATAACGCTACAGAGCGGATGGGAAATCACATTGGTCGCATCCAACCTACCACCCATCCCTGCTTCCACAATGGAAAAATCAACGTTTTTCCACTTCAGGTATAATAACAAGATGGCAGTTTCGATTTCAAAAGAAGTGGGATGAGCAAAGCCTTCCTGAACCATACTCTCACAAATTGGTTGTATTAATTCTATAGCTTTTGCCAGACCATCCTTTGTGATATATTCTATGTCATTCATATTTTTTATAATCTGAATACGTTCACGGTAACTATAAACGGCTGGAGATACATATCTTCCCACAAGATAACCTGCTGCAGATAGTATAGAAGCAATGAAGGTTCCTGTTGACCCTTTCCCATTGGTTCCAGCGATATGAATAATTTTCAAATCATTCTGTGGATCACCCAACCTGTGAAGTAACTGAGTAATGCTTGTTAATCCCGGCACAATACCGTATTGATTGGATTGGTCTATAAACTTTCTTGCTTCTTCATATGTCATTTTAACCACCTGTTCTTATTTCAATTAAGCATAAATTATCCCGTACATTATCTTTTTACGATGTACTTTATCTTTTTATGTTTTACTTTATCTTTTTATGTTACACTTTATCATTTTATGTTGTACTTTATCTTTTTATGTTACACTTTATCATTTTATATAGTTATAAAATTTTCTTCTTCCTCAAGCTATGTTGCATTTACGCACACTTTATCTTTATATAGTTATAACACAATTAGATATTATTTCAATCTTTTATTTATTATTTCTTCTTATAGAAACCATCATGCAAGGCATCTATCTTAGGATAGAATTAACGTCAAAAAATCCGCCCAAGCAAAGTAACAAAGGCGGATTTAATTGATTTTTCTATTTCTTACGGAAAATATAAAGCTTACTAAATAAATAATTTAAAATAATAACCACTATAGAAAGTGATGCCTTCACCAGCCAACGATAAATCCCCAAATTCTCCACGAAAATATACAATCCCATTTGTTCGATCCCCAAGGTTACTAATCGGGCGCCATAAAATTTGACAATCTTTATCATTTCCTCTTTTCCTGTCGTGCTTTTCGATTGGAATACACTGACCTTATTGACTATATATGCAAAGGTAACGGCTACAATCCAAGCCATAGCATTTGCTGTAAGGTTGGAAAAACCTAAGCGGTATAAGCCTTCATAGCTTAGGAAATTTACTAAGGTTGTTAATCCTCCAGCAATCCCATAGGCAATGGTTTCTTTATTAATAACTTGTTTCGTTAAGGATAGGGCTTTATCCTTGATTTTTTTGCTATCCATACTTACCTCCGGGAAATCTTAATCCAGTGGAAAAAGATTTCTTCTTAATAACATGATTTTTACTTCATCAACCCCCCCATATTGATCCACAGCTTTTAAGGTTAGTTCCCTGCTGCCATAACCCTTCAGAAAGGATACCGGAATATATAAGGCATAGAATCCATTTTCTCTTGGCTGTGACCAATTCAAAGGAAGCTCTTCTTCTACATTATCTATAATAGGATGTACTCTAATTTCATTCCTGATATCCCTTCCTTCTGAGCTAAGTTCGAAAAGCACCGGTGTTAAAGCTTCTGAAAGCTCAAATATGACTTTAACATCCTTGGCTCGCATTAGATATTCTTCTGCCAAATCATTTGCATCCATGGCATTAAAATCGATATCCACATAAATATACTGAATCTCCAGCTCATCTGAGGGTTCTGGATCAATAATTTTAAGTACAGGATTTTGGGTCAATAAGAGGGTGACATTACAAATCGCCCTTTGATCCTGCCGATTGGTCGCCCTAATGGATAAAAGATTAGAGTTTGAAAGGTTACTAATTGGTATTTTTATGGCATAAAGTCCATTGTCAATATTTTTATCCATCCTTCCAATCTCAATTGCATCCTCCAAAGCTCCCAGACCATCCACTTCATAGATAAATTCATTCCAATTTTGGGGAGGATTTTCTCCATCCATTTGTATCTCCACATTCATAGGTGAGGAACTCTCACTAATCTTAAAGAAAAGAATGAATTCTTCCTGGGAGATATCTTCTGATCGAATGGTGATTGTCTGGCTCATATCTTCGCCCATGACTGGTTCGGGATCGATGATTTCTATTACCGGTGGACTGGATATCATTCGTTTTGAGGCTTGGTAAGCCGCAATGATAGTATTCATGAACAATTTAATCTCATCATCATTTCCAGCCTTATCGGCCTCCTTTAAATCAATCCCAGAATAATAAATCCATTCCTTGCTAAATAAATAATAGTTATTTTTCACATCATTGGGTGATGTACTATATAGACCCTTATAAAAGTCCTTGGAATTGCCACCTTTATATAATCCCGTTTCCCCTATCAATGGACTTTTTTGATCGGATAAGCTATACCAGCCAATCAAATTCTGATTTTCTAATAAATTATAATCTACAGTAGCATAATTGGAATAAGTATTTGTTGCACTTTGAATGGCTCGATTGATTACATAAGGATATCTTGTAACGGCTCCCTCATTGGTTTTGGTTAAATAATTTGTCCCATAAGGAGCGTCACTGTAAAGATTTCCATTACTCTCCAAATCACTGTACAAAGGCCGTTGCACAAGAATTCTTACAAACATTCTCCTGTGAAGCCAATTATAGGTATATTGATCCAAGAAAATGTGTTGTTGCGGAATTAAAAGGGAAGCTTGCCTATTACCATACCCCAAGGCATTCTTAGTAAATATCACCGCTAAACCATTTTTAATTTCATCCTTAATATTGCTCGCTGCACCATAACGATCTGAGATATCAATATTGGGATTATCAATGATTAGAACATGGTAGCCGGACAGCTTATTGGTTAAATCTGCATCTTCCGTAGAATAAGGCTCCTCTTTATATAAATCCTCCAATTCCTTAACAGAGATAGAGGTGATTTCCAGACGATAATCCTTAAGTTCCTCCCGGCCATAGCGATTGATATCAATAGGAAAATACTCCGACGCTCCAGTTCGAATGATATCCATAATTCGGTTTTCATTTACCAGGGGTAGAATCACTTCCCTAGAGGCTATCTTGCTAGAAGCCACAGAAAAAATGACTTTATTGGACTTAAAATCATTAGCCCGCAATTGAATCGTTAATTCCTCTCCAAAAGCATTCATATTTCGGATAAATCCGTCCTCAATGGAATTCTTAGGAGTAGGGAAAGAGATACTGCGATAAAACCTTAATTCCCTTCTTTATGTTATTTCTATTATAAGACACTTCACATACTTTCGTATATTCCGTACCTATCACTATACTAAGTACTCGTTTCGTCATGGATAATCCCCCATTATGGTAAGATGTAAAATCAAATTTACTCTAAAAACAGACTTATAAGACTCAAAGGATAAAAATTCAAAATTATCTTCTATATTAATATAAAGGTGTCAATATACCAATGAATTAGATTTTGCCCATATAAGATGGCTATAGCAATTCCCGCGGATAGATAAGGTCCAAAAGCTAGAACACTATTGGCATTGCTTAGCTTCATACGGATTGGATGAATGATGGAAGCTAGAATACAACCTAAGAAAAAAGCCAACAAAACATTCTGCCAGCCTAAGACAAATCCGGCTGCTGCCATCAATTTAACATCCCCACCACCAATGGCTCTACCTCGGGATAGATAAAACAACAAGAACAACAAGAAACTAATTGCAAAAAAACCAATGATATGTTCCAGTACAAGTTTCATACTTTTCTCAAAGTAAAAATATTTTACTAGGACAATCACCAGTCCGATGACCAAAATAAATATGTTAATACCAAACGGTATAATATTCGTTCTTAAATCAATCACACTAAGTACAATCAAAGCAGACATTATCAAACAATAAGCAATACTTAAAAATATTTCCCCAAAGGAATTCCAACCATATAAATAAAAAACAAGCACATATAGGATTCCGTTCAGTGCTTCTATCATAGGATATTGGATTGATATCCTGGTTTTACAGGTTCTGCATCGTCCCCCTAAAAACAAATAGCTAAATACTGGTATTAGCTCAAACCATTTTAACTGACGATTGCATTTCATACAGTGGGATCGTTCCGTTACCACACTGGTTCCTTCCGGTATCCGGTAGATACATACATTAAGAAAACTTCCAATCACAATGCCATACAAAAATACAATGGCATAAATAATAATTCCATTCATATAACAATCCGCCTTTTGAATATTTTAGGTTCCCTCCAACGGGAAGTGATCCGTTGGAGGGAGTGTTGTCTTATCTAAATGTAACAATATTAGAATAAATGACTATCTTCTAGATAAACAAAAACTATTCTGAGATTTCGTATTTATTGGCATCATTTGTACCATCATAATCAAGTGTCACTGTGATATAACCATCAGAATCACAAGCTAATGTAATCTGAGTGTTTTTCTCCAACCTCACTTGCTTTTAATTTAAAATTTCCCAATATGTCTTTCATGGTTTCAAAAAACATTTCATCCCATCCGGTGTCTGAAGGTTTAAAATCTTTATTTAATTTCAATTCATTGTAATTGTATTCCCCATCTTTAATTGTAGCAAATTCAAAAAAAGTATCTTTTCCCCCAAGTAAACCAATTGATTTACCTTTCCCCATGGGATACTCCGTATTCGCTAACTTGGCAGCGGAAAAAATGGAATTTACCGCTTCTTTGTCACTAGCAAGTCTAGATTTTTCGATATACTGGCTGAGTCTTGGTGCCAAGGTAACCGCAAGGATTGCCATAATAGCGATTACTACAATCACTTCTACCAATGAAAATCCTCTGTTGTTTTCTTTAAAATTCTTTCTCATCATTCTCTTCTCTCCTCTTTTTATTGTTTATTTTTTTAAAACGGAATTTGTCCTAGGTAAGAAAGCTAAAATCATGGCCGTTCGTTTCTTATTATATCCCCAAAGCACCGCTTAATTGGTCGTACATGGAGAACATTGGTTGCATTATGGCCATTACCATAATTCCCACTATGATTGCCAACACTATGATAATCAAAGGATCCATGGCGGAAGTTAGGGTTTGTGTTGCAATATCAACTTCTTCATCATAGTAATCGGCTATCTTAGTTAACATATCTTCCATACTTCCGGTTTCCTCCCCGATTTTAATCATATGATAGACCATTGGAGGAAATATTCCTGAGACCATTAATGGTGTCGATAGAGGTACCCCTCTGACAATCTCCTCTTTTGTTTCCATAAGCATTTGTTTTATTATAATATTATCTATGGTTCTTGCCGTGATATCAATGGCGTCAATTAAGGAGATGCCAGAAGCAATCATGGTGCCTAGGGTTCGACTAAAGCGAGCACTGGCAGTTTTTATATTTAACTTTCCAAAAATGGGAATGGATAAGGACAGTTTTGCAAAAAACCTTTTTCCCCGATCGGTCTTTTTAAAAGTAACCATAGCAAACCCAATCCCTGCAATAACCCCGATGATAAGATACCATTTGTCCATTACAAAATCACTCATTGCCATAACAGCTAAGGTGATTGCAGGCATTTCCAAATCCATATCATTAAACATATTCATAAAGTTGGGAATTACAAATACCAACATCAGGATGATAACTCCTAGGGATATGATCCCAAGCATAGTTGGATATATCATGGCTTTTTTCACCATGGCTCGAAGCCTTGCTTCCTTTTCAAATTGTACAGAAATTCGTTCCAAGGCAACCTCTAAATTACCGGAAGCTTCACCAGCTTCGATTAGGTTAATCATCAGGGGTGGAAATATTTTTCCTTGATTTCGCATGGCATCTGCTAGTCTCTCGCCCTTTTCTACCAATACCAGAGTTTCTTTTACAGCCTTCCTAAGCTTTTTATTTTCCGTCTGTTCTATGAGCATGGAAAGTGCTCGTACAATAGGGATACCCGCATGGAGGATACGATAAAACTGTCTGGAAAATACACTCAATTCCCGCAATTTGATTGGACTACCCATATTCCGTTGAAAATCTTTATTAAGTACTCCAAGCTCCTTTATTGAAACCGGGAAATAGCCCTCGGCTTTTAGGGTATAAAACACCCTTTCCTCATTGGGTGCTTCCATTTTTCCTTTCCGTTCTTTTCCATCCGGATCTATGGCGATATACGAATATCCTGCCAAATGATTTCCCTCCTATTATTAATACATCACTTTTCTTTCCATGGTCGCCATATCTTGGGCAAATGATATGGCTTGATTTCGATCAATAAGACCTTTTAAATACAATTCAAAAATCGAGTCATCCATGGTTTGCATGCCCATTTTCTTATTTGTTTGAATAAAGGACTCTATTTGATGATTTTTCCCTTCCCTTATGAGGTTTCGAATCGCAGGATTTGCTAACATAACCTCAAAAGCTGCAACCCTACCAGTTCCATCCATGGTAGGTATTAATTGCTGAGAAATAACTCCTTCCAGTACCGAAGAAAGCTGTACTCGGATTTGCTGCTGCTGATGCGGTGGAAAGGCATCAATGATTCGGTCAATGGTACTAACAGCACCTATGGTATGTAGGGTAGAAAATACCAGATGACCAGTCTCTGCAGCGGTAATTGCTATTTCTATGGTTTCATAATCCCTCATCTCGCCAATGAGAATAACATCCGGATCCTCACGAAGAACTACACGGAGAGCCTTGGCGAAGGATAAGCTGTCTGTTCCGATTTCTCTTTGATTTACAATTGATTTCTTGTGTCTATGTAAATATTCAATGGGATCTTCAAGGGTAATGATATGACCACTATTGTTGCTATTGATAATATCTAATAAACAGGCTAAGGTGGTTGATTTACCACTGCCCGTAGGTCCGGTAACCAAGACCATTCCTCTTTTTTTCTTTGTTAATTCTATCAGGGAATTGGGCAAGCCAAGGTCTTCCGGTTTTGGTATTACCGTATTAATAAGTCGAATAACCAAAGCAAAGGATCCCCTTTGTTTAAAAACATTGACACGATATCTACCTACGTTGGGGATAGCATAAGAAAAATCTACCTCCCCCTCCGTTCGCAAGATTCCTTTTAAACGATCGGGCACAATGGGCATAATGATTTTTTCCGTATCTTCTGGACTTAATGGTTCATAGCCCATATCGATCAATTCCCCATTCACTCTACATTTGGGGGATACTCCTACGGTAAGATGCAAGTCTGATGCATTTTTTAACTGTGCTTCCTTTAGCAATTCATTGATTGTTAAATTCATCTTTATTCTCCATTCAGGCTAACTAGTTAATTTTATATTAATTATCATCAACTGAAATCCTCAATAGTTCTTCCATGGATGTAGTGCCATCCAAAACTAATTCCACTGCACGGGTTCGAAGGGGTTTCATTCCTTCTGCTTGTGCGATTTCTGCAATGTTATCTGCAGGCATTTTTTTACGTATGGCTTCCCGAATTTTAGGAGAAACTTGAAGGATTTCATAGACCCCTGTTCTTCCTATGTAGCCAGTATCACTACATTTCATACAACCTACAGCCTCATAAATCTGCAGTTCATCCGATGAAAAATGTCCAAGAATCTGTTTTTCATTCTCACTGGCTTGCCTTTTTCTCTTACAATCCGGGCAAAGCTTTCTTACTAAACGCTGTGCTATAACACCTGCAATTGCTTCCGATAATAAGAATGGTTCCACACCCATGTCCGTCAATCTAGTTACCGTACCTGCAGCTGAATTGGTATGAAGGGTGCTAGCCACAAGATGACCGGTAACCGAAGCCTTGACTGCAATTTCCGCTGTCTCCTGATCTCTGATTTCCCCAATCATAATGATATCTGGATCCTGTCTGAGGATGGATCTTAAGGCATTGGCAAAGGTTAGGTCGACTTTTTCATTTACCTGAATTTGATTTACTCCTGGAATATGTGCTTCCACAGGATCTTCTATGGTAATTAAATTGACCCCATCTCGGTTAAGAGAGGATAACATTGTGTAAAGAGTCGTGGATTTTCCACTCCCCGTAGGACCTGTGATTAAGATTATTCCATGGGGCTTTGATATCATCTTATCAAAACGTTCCAATTCTTCCTGAGTAAAACCTAATTCCCTTTTGTCCCTGGTATAGCCACTCTTATCTGCAATACGAAGAACAAACTTTTCACCAAAAATGGTTGGAACCACAGAGGATCGAATATCATACTCGGCTCTACCGACATTCATTGTAATTCGTCCGTCCTGGGGTTTTCTTTTCTCAGATATATCCATACCGGACATTATTTTCAACCTGGCAATAATTGCAGGCATTAAATTCATATTATATCTTCTTCCCCTGGACAAGACACCATCAATGCGAAAGCGAATTCGCAACTCATCCTCTAAGGGCTCAATGTGAATATCACTGGCTCTTTGTCTAATTCCCTGCTCAATGATGGAACGTACCAGCATCACAATGGGAGCATTTTCCACCTCTTCAGTTGGACCATCCGGTGACTGTTCCAACCGAATTAAGCTATCCCTCTCCTGGGTATAACGTTGTGCTACCTTTAAAGCTTCAATATTTCCATAATATCGATCTATGGTAGCTGCTATATCCTGAGAAGTAGCAACCACCGGTTCAATTTGAAAATTCGTTATAATAGCGATATCATCAATAGCCAAAAAATCCAATGGATTTGCCATGGCAACTCTTAAGATATTGGGATACCCTTTTTTAAACTCAAAGGGCATGACCGTATGCTTTCTTAAAATGTCTTCACTTACCAGTTTAATAATATCTTGGTCTATCTTAAGTTCTGATAATATAACATAATCATAATTTAATTGTCTATGTAAAGCATTGGCAATTTCAACTTCTGTGGTAAATCCAAGATCAATTAATGTCTCTCCTAATTTCAAACCATTCTGTTTCTGAGCAGATAAGGCTGCTAATAATTGTTCTTCGTTAATGACCCTGGCATCAATCAGTATGTCGCCTAATCTTTTTTTCTTATTATAGAACTCCATACAGTATCTCTCCTGACTATACTACATATTTATTGTAGTCTTAAATATTATATATTGCAATAATTGTTTTGTAAATTTTGACAAATAATATATTTTTTAAACAAATTAGGACTTAAAGACCAGAAATACAGGGAAATTGCTTTAAAATAAATGCAAATTCCTACTTAATGAAATCGAAAAAAGTATTTCTTTGATTTCATTATAGAATATATTAACCTATACGTCTATCATATTTTGACTTATATTTGCATTTTGTTTACTTATTTTTACTATTGCCAATAATTCAAATTGATTTCTTTTATTTTTTCGTGTAAAATATTTACCATTGTGTAAAATATTCATTACTTTTATTTTACTATTTTTAGAGTTTACTTTGAAATTAACTATATAGAATATTTAAGGAGTTCGTTTACATGAGTATATTAAATGTTGAAAATCTAAGCCATGGCTTTGGAGATCGTGCCATTTTTAAGGACGTTTCCTTTCGCTTATTAAAAGGAGAACATATCGGCCTAATCGGAGCCAATGGAGAGGGAAAGTCTACCTTTATGAATATCATTACAGGTAAATTGATGCCAGACGAAGGTAAGATTGAATGGGCTAAGAATGTTCATGTTGGTTATCTAGATCAGCATGCAGTACTGGAAAAGGGCATGACCCTTCGCAGTGTCTTACAATCGGCCTTTTCCCATCTCTTTGAATTAGAAGAAAAAATGAATCAGATTTGTGATGCCATGGGAACTGCCGAAGGTAATGAACTTTCGGAAATGATTGATGAGCTGGGAGTTATCCAGGACATTCTTGAAATGCATGATTTTTATATTCTTGATACCAAAGTAGAAGAAATCGCCCGTGCCCTAGGCTTGGATGCCATCGGTCTTGACCGTGATGTTACGGATTTGAGTGGTGGTCAGAGAACCAAACTTCTGCTCGGTAAGCTTCTTTTAGAAAAGCCAGATATCCTTTTGCTCGATGAGCCAACAAACTATCTAGATGTGGAACATATAGAATGGCTAAAACGATATCTCAATGATTATGAGAATGCTTTTATATTAATTTCCCATGATATTCCTTTTCTAAATAGTGTAATTAACATCATTTATCATATGGAAAATCAGGAATTGAACCGTTATGTAGGGGATTACGATAAATTCAAAGAAGTATATGAGATGAAAAAAGCACAACTGGAAGCTGCTTACAAACGTCAGCAAAAAGAAATAGAAGCTTTGGAGGACTTTGTTGCCCGGAACAAAGCTAGAGTATCCACTCGTAATATGGCCATGTCAAGGCAAAAGAAACTGGATAAGATGGAAGTTATCGAATTGGCAAGAGAAAAGCCGAAGCCAGAGTTTCATTTTAAAGAAGCCAGGGCTGCAGGAAAATACATTTTCCAAACGGATCAATTGGTTATCGGATATGAGGATCCCTTATCCTCTCCTTTAAGCCTATCCATGGAACGAGGGGAAAAGATTGCCCTTATTGGAGCCAATGGTATCGGTAAGACTACTCTTTTAAAGAGTATCCTAGGATTAATTCCCCCCTTAAGCGGTTCTGTAACCCTAGGAGATTATCTATATATCGGTTATTTTGAACAGGAAATGCCTCCGGGAATTACTACTACTTGTCTAGAGGAAATCTGGAAAGAATTTCTCGGCTTCACCCAGTATGAAGTACGTTCTGCTTTAGCCAAATGTGGCCTAACTACCAAGCATATTGAAAGCCAGATCCGGGTTCTAAGTGGTGGTGAGCAAGCCAAAGTACGACTATGTAAACTCATCAATAAAGAAACCAATATTCTTCTTCTTGATGAGCCCACCAACCACCTAGATCAAGATGCTAAGGATGAATTAAAACGGGCTCTGAAAGAATATAAGGGCAGCATTTTAATTATTTGCCATGAGCCAGACTTTTATGAAGATATGGTAACCAAGGTATGGGATTGTTCCCAGTGGACCACAAAGCAATAAGTCACCTCTACTTCTCAATCATCTTTAGATATCTGGATGCAATGTTCAAGGCCTCATCCACGCTATGGGCTGGGGCTACAATCATAATATCCGATGGATATTGATTAACCGAAATGAAAACTTCCTTAAATTGATCTTGCATCCAGATAAAACCTGGGCTTGTTGTTTTAGGACTTCCATCAATAATACTAAAATAAATTAGGTTCCCCATCCCATGTAAAATCTCCTTCATAAAGGTAAGCTCAGCTAAACTATAGTTCTTAGTATTGCTGTTTTTCTTCTTCTATTGGTTTCTTCGGTATCAGATCAGCTAAACTATAGTTCTTAGTATAGTCAAATCCATCAATGGTAATACTTCCCTGGAACTTTTTGTTTTGATTAAAAACATTCTGATATAACTTACCTTCTATGTTGATATTGGTATTTTCAAATCGTTCCTCACCCCTATGGTAAAGAAAAGCAGGTAAACTTTTATGGATTGTCTTAGGCCAAAATAAGATAGCAAACAAAATTAATACCATACTTTGATTAGGGATGAGTATAATAGAGACAGATATAAAAAATCCGATTTCTGAACTAAAAATCGGATTTTTTATATAATCAATATTTTAGGAATTATGAGGAGGATGGAACAAGAACTACCCTTTTTATCTACTTTATTGTTCAAAGCACTCTCGTAACTTCTTTAGGGCTTTCTTTTCAATCCTACTAACATAACTTCTGGAAATCCCCAATTTGTTGGCGATTTCCCGTTGGGTAACTTCCCTTCGGTTTCGAAGACCGTAACGCAAGGAAATGATTTCACGTTCTCTATCGGTTAAAACCTCACCAATCATGTGATACAGTTTTTTAATATCCTCTTCCAGAACAATGTTTTCTACAATATCAATTTCTGCTTCTTCAATGATATCCAACAGATTGATTTCATTGCCTTCCCGGTCAGATCCAATGGGATCGTACAAATATACTTCTTTCGATAAACGCTTACCACTTCTGAGCATCATTAAAAGCTCATTATCAATACAACGGGAGGCGTAGGTTGCTAGGCGAATCCCTTTCTCGTCATCAAAGGTATCGATTGCTTTAATCAATCCGATTGTACCAATCGATATCAAATCATCTGTTTCCTTATCGATCATATTGTACTTTTTAACGATATGAGCTACCAAACGTAAATTATGTTCAATCAATTTATCCCTTGCTTCTTTGTCACCCTCTTTACACCTACGTAAATATTCCGCTTCTTCTTTGGTGCTTAACGGCTTGGGAAATGACTTCACGAAGACAAGCACCCTCAATGCTCAATGATTCATTACTATCATATGTGGAATATTGACATAAAGTGCCTATCCCTCTTAAAAAAGGACAGAAGGACTGCTTTATTTTCTATCTCGTTCAAAAAAGGACAGAAAGTAAACGCAAAAAAGGTGATTTAATTTGATAAAGTACTAATGTATTATTCTTTTCTCCTTAAGATATCATATATATCTAAAGTTGTACCCAAATCCACAAAAATGGACTGCTGTGGGTGAGGACAACTATCCATGGAGTTACCTTCCTCATCATTTATGGCCTTTACCGTTACATATAAAGTATCTCCATTGGGTTTGATTACTTCGATTTCTTCCCCAACAGAAAATTTATTCTTCTGTTCCAGGCCATAGAGACCATCTTTTTCACTTGAAATGGTCCCAAGATAAGTATATGCTTTTTCATAAGTATTGTGCTCATATATCTGATCTTCTGCGCTTGGTTTTCCAAAGAAAAATCCCGTAGTGAATTGACGATTCACTCCCTTGCGAACCTCTTCTAAATATTTCTCTTTATTTTCCTCATAAATTTGAGGATCAGTAAAGAAATCATCAATGGCTTTTCGGTAGGTTCTTGCCACAGTGGCAACGTATAGGGCAGTCTTCATTCTACCCTCTATCTTAAAACTATTAATACCTGCTTTCACCAATTCCGGAATATATTCAATCATACACAAATCCTTAGAGTTAAAGATATAGGTACCTCGTTCATTTTCTTCCACAGGAAGATATTCCCCTGGTCTAGTTTCCTCTACCAGATGGTATTTCCAACGGCAAGAATGGGTACATGCTCCTTGGTTAGCATCCCTTCCAGTAAAATAGTTACTTAGTAAGCATCTTCCAGAATAAGCAATACACATTGCCCCATGCACAAAGGTTTCAATCTCCATATCCGCTGGAATATTGGCTCTTAGCTCCACCAATTCCTGTAGGGACAATTCCCTAGCAGATACTACCCTCTTGGCCCCTAGTCGATGCCAGAAACGATAGGTTTCATAATTGGTATTATTGGCCTGGGTACTAATATGAAGCTCCACCCCTGGTAGTTCCTCTAAAGCGATGGTGAATACTCCTGGATCCGAAATAATTACCGCATCTGGACAGTGCTCCCCAAATCCTTTGAGTTCCCGAAAATAATTACGAATTCCTGATAAATCTTTATTATGGGCGGTAATATTAGCTGTTACAAATACCCTCTTTCCATGTTCATGGGCGAAGGCAATCCCCTCTTTCATAGCCTCTAAGGAGAAATTCTTTGCTTTGGCACGAAGACCATACATATCTCCACCAATATAGACTGCATCGGCACCATAGATTATAGCAGTCTTTAAGGTTTCAAGATTACCTGCTGGAATTAAAAGCTCCGGCTTTTTTATATATTCATTCATCGAATCACTCTTTCTTAATTTTGATTATTTTATCATGTTCTTTTATATTATCACTTAGCAACTAATACTTGTACATCTATTTCGTAACTTATACTTCGTATCATCTACTTCGCACCATCTACTTAGTGCCATCTACTTCGTAACTTCTACTTCGCAACTTCTACTTAGTAACATCTACTTCGTAACTTCTACTTCGCAACTTCTACTTAGTAACATCTACTTCGTATCTTCTACTTAGTGCCATCTACTTCGTAACTTATACTTCGTATCTTCTACTTCGCAACTTCTACTTAATAACATCTACTTAGTACCATCTATTTATTTTACAATTTTATTTCTATGATTGCAAGAATGAAAGACTTCCAGCTTCCATTCACAATAGGTAATATAACAATTAGTATTTTAACATAAAACGATTCTATCTTCCTCCGCAGGTAACTAAATCTTCCTACAGAAAAAAATACTTTATCACTATAATTTCTAGGACTTATTTCAAACTCTAATACTTCAAAACATTATAATTTCAACTACTATAACTTCAAGCACTTTCATTTCAAGCCCGAAAATTCAATACATAAAAAGAGAGCTCTGATTATTCGCATATGTATACTTAACAAATGCTTGATTCAGAGCACTCATCATTCATTATTAGGCATTTCATTATTTCACTTTATAACTAATGGCTACCCCATCCCCAGTGGGAAGGATTACCGTCTCTAATTCATCCATATGGGTAATAGCATAAAGAAATTCTCTCATTCTAGAGTGGATGGTTCTGTCCCTTCTCTTGATACCATAACGAGAATTGATTATCATTCCATCTTGAAGAACATTATCGGTAAGAAGGATACCACCGGCTTGTAGAAGGTTTAATAGGTAAGGAAGAAAGTTCATATACTGAGCTTTAGCTGCATCTAAGAAGATGAAATCATATGTCATCTTCTTGGCCTCTAACTCTTGTAAGATCTCCAAGGCTTCTCCTTCTAATAAACTTATTTTATCTCTTTTTGAGAAAGCTTGATTGACTAGATTCTTTCTTGCTTCCACTAGTCTCATTTCAACTTTTTCGATGGTGGTAATTTTGCAATCATGCGAAGAATATTCACTCATAAAGAGGGCGGAAAAGCCAATGGCTGTTCCGACCTCTAAGATTTGTTTTGGTTGTCTTGTTGTTAGTAGGAATTTTAAAAGTGCTTGGGTTTCCTTACGGATAATGGGTACCTGATTCTCTAATGCATATTTTTCTAATTTCATTAATTCCGGGGTATATTCTTTTCCTAAGGAATTGATATACGCCGTAACACGTTCATTGACTATCATGGTCTCAAACCCTTCCTGCACTTTTAGTAAATTAGTATAAACAAATTAATGGTAAATAAAATAATGCAAATTAATTCATGTTATTTATTTAATATAAATTAATCTCTGAAATCAATGTCTTCTACTAACAAGAAATTTTATAACAAATATATATCTAATTGCTTTGTTGCATTATTTATTCTCTACTCCATCCTCTTGTTGAATGATGGAGGCGGAATAATCTGTAATTATATCAAAGATCTCATCATAAGTCATAGAGGAGTTAATTACATAAGTCCCTGGCATAATCACTTTGTTTTGAAGCTTTCCTTTTAGATAGAACGAATACTTATTAACAATTACTCTTTGCAATTCTAACTTAGTGGCTACATCCATGGAGGATTCTCCATTTTTTATCTGAAGAATAATTTCTCTTCCTGGCTCCTCATCCACCGTCACTGGACCATATAGCTGATAGGTAAAATCATAGGCCAACTTACTACAGTTCATGATAAGAATAGCCATCAGTATATAGAAAGCAATATTCATTAAGGTTCGCAATGTAAAGCTTGTAATCTTTAGTGTTAACTTCATATTCGTGGACTTTGTCGACATCTTATCGCCCCTCTCAACCGAACTAGCAGATTTATACTTCCATAATAATTGGAAGTATCATAGGATTCCTCTTGGTTCTCTTCCATATAAAATCGCTTAAGGATTCCTTGATTTCTGTTTTTATTTTACCCCAATCGGTATTATTTCTACTAATACATTTATCCAAAGCTCTCTCTACAACTTCCTTGGCATCTTCCATCAGGTTTTCAGATTCCTTCACGTATACAAATCCTCTAGATACAATATCTGGACCTGCCACTACTTGATTGGTATACTTTTCAAGAGTAACTACTACTATCATTAATCCATTCTCAGATAAAAGCTGTCTGTCACGAAGTACAATATTTCCTACGTCACCCACACCTAATCCATCGACTAAAATACCCTGTGCCGGTACTTTTCCGGTAACTGCTGCATTTTCCTTTGATAGGGTCAATACATCTCCTGAGGAAAGTACGAAAATATTCTTCTTGGGTACTCCCATCACCTCAGCCAGTTCTGCATGACGGATCAAATGCTTATATTCTCCGTGAACTGGTATTGCATATTGGGGTTTAACTAAGGAATAGATAAGCTTAATCTCTTCTTGACACGCATGACCAGAGACATGGGTATCCTGATAAATTACCTTGGCACCTTTCATATATAACTCATTAATTACCTTAGATACCGCTTTTTCATTCCCAGGAATCGGAGTTGAACTTAATATAACAACATCTCCTGGTTTAATTGTAACCTTTCTATGAATCGATGCCGCCATACGGGATAATGCTGCCATAGATTCTCCCTGACTTCCAGTGGTAATTAATACCAATTGATCATCCGTATAGTTGTTCATATGCTCTATGTCCACCATAGTATTTTCTGGCATCTTAATATAGCCCAAATCAATGGCTGTTGTGATAATATTTACCATACTACGGCCTTCCACAACAATTTTTCTACCATACTTCACCGCTGAGTTAATAATCTGTTGGACACGATCCACATTTGAGGCGAAGGTTGCTACAATAATTCTTCTACTACTATAATCTGAAAATATACTATCAAATGTTTTGCCTACCGTTCGCTCTGACATGGTATAACCGGGACGCTCTACATTGGTACTGTCGCATAATAAGGCCAATACACCCTTCTTACCGATTTCGCCGATTCTTTGTAAATCAATTGGATTACCATATACTGGGGTAAAGTCAACCTTAAAGTCACCCGTATGGAAAATGATTCCCGCAGGTGTATAAATTGCCAAAGCTGCAGCATCCTGTATACTATGGTTTGTCCTTATAAATTCAATTCGAAAACATCCTAAATTAATGGATTGCCCGTATTTAATTACTTTTCTCTTAGTGCCTTTTAATAAATTGTGTTCTTTTAATTTATTTTCTATGATCCCCATGGTTAACTTGGTACCGTAAACCGGTACATTGATGTCCTTTAGGACATAGGGTAGAGAACCGATATGATCCTCATGGCCATGGGTGATTACGAAACCTTTCACTTTTTCTATATTGTCTTTCAAGTAAGTCACATCTGGAATTACTAGGTCGATACCTAACATTTCATCTTCAGGAAATGATAAGCCACAGTCTATTACAACAATTGTATCTTCATATTCAATTGCTGTGATATTCATTCCAATCTGTTCCAATCCACCAAGTGGTATTATTTTCACTCCTTTTGCATCTTCTACTTTGTTTCTTTTCTGTTCCTTTTCTTTCAAATAATTGCACCTCCAATGGTTATTATGTACATATTCTATCCATTATTAAAGTGCATAATATTAATTAGATCTAATAGATTATTTTTCTAAACATTTCTTACAATGACCGTACAATTTTACTTCATGATCCACTACTTTAAAGCCCAAAGTTTCTTCGATATGTTCTTCTAAAGCTTCTAATAGATCATCTTGAAAAGAAAAAATACTTCCGCAATCTAGGCATATCAAATGATGATGGTGATGCCCGTTATCTTCATTATCTTTCTTCCCGATTTCATAACGAACATATCCATCGTCCAAGTTCAGCTTATCAATAAGATTTAAATCCGATAAAACCTGAATTGTTCTATATACTGTAGCTAGCCCAATATCAGGGTATTTTTTCTTAACAAAATCATAGATTTCCTCTGCTGTCAGATGTTTTCCCGGTCTACTACTTAACACCTCTAAAATCGCCACTCTCTGAGTGGTCACTTTTAGCCCGTTCTTTTTTAATAATTTTTTGAACATATCCTGATTATCAGGCATAATATCACCTATTTTCATCTAATCCAATATCTATGCATTTAATATAAATCATTTTGTTCCTATTGGTTTATTACACTAAAAGTACCCGCAACTCTGCGGCTTTATGACAAACTCTCCTATGAATGACAATATTCACAAAAAGGTTTCATTTCCATTTACTGTGTCATCTTCCACTTACCATGTCATCTTCAATACCAATTAAAAATTTCATTTCAAATGACATATTCAAGGTCCTTTCAAACTCCATTTCTTATGTCAGTTGAACTTCGTTTCAATTATCTTTTCAAAGGTCAAGTGAAAAGATCAAATGAAAAGGTCATTTTAACATAAATCTCTAATGCCTTATTCAAACACGATTCCATACTTCAATTATTAACGTCTTATTCAACAGGATTTCTTACTTCTTTTTAGACATCTTATTCAACAAAGTTTCACACTTCATTTTTTAACGTCTTATTCAACAGGATTTCATTCTTCACTTTAGACGTCTTATTTCGTCTTTTACTAATACTTATATCAATTCGATATCATCCAACAATTCTCTGAATATTCCTGCCACATTTTCTAATTCCCGTTCATCTTCTACAATATCGTAAATTGCTTCTATATCCGTATCTTTAGAGATATCTTTTAGAATAATTGCCTGTGCCTCACCATCTTCATCCTCAGGTGTACTAACTAAAAGGTAATTCACCCCTCCTAGTCTTGTCTGCTCGATCACTTGAAAAGCAACTTCTTCCCCAAGATCCGTAATAAAAACAATCTCCTCTTGCTTTCTATCCATAAATTACACCAAGCCTTTCCGAAATGATAACTGTTTCGGTACTACACTTTATTAATCATGCTATTTTCCAATCTGACACAAAAGGGAAAATACTTTACCAATCAAGTAGTCTGATTCTTTTGAAAATTGTAATAATCTAAGTAGCCCTGTAAAATCAACACAGCGGCAATTTTGTCTACAACCTTAGCCTTATCCTTGTAATGCACCCCATCTTGGTCCAATACCTGATGGGCTGCAACCGTGGTCAACCGTTCATCCCAAAGTATCACTTCAAGTCCAGTTCGTTTTCTTAACTTTTCTGCAAACTCTTCTGCCTTAACCGCACGTTCTCCAATCGAATTATTTAAATGCTTCGGATATCCTAATACAATCTTCTCTACTTCATAATCTGAAATCAGTTCTTCCAACCTTGCTAAAGTTTGCCTTAACTTATTTTCCTGTTTTCTTCGAATTACCTCAATTCCCTGTGCGGTTAGCAATAGTGAATCACTGATTGCCACACCAACCGTCACCGAGCCAAAATCTAGCCCCATGATTCTCATGCTAGTTCTCCCTATTATTTGTTGCTCCCTTGATTAATTTCATTCTCAATGTAGAACCGAAGAAGTTCCTCAATAATCTCATCCCGTTCTACCTTCATAATCATGCTTCGAGCACCCTTGTGACTCGTTATGTAGGTCGGGTCACCCGACATAACATATCCAACAATTTGATTCACAGGATTATAGCCTTTTTCTGTTAAAGCGGAATATACTGAACGTATGACCTTACCAACAACGTACTCGGTATCTTTTTGAACCTTAAAATAACGTGTATTATTCACCTTCTGCATTGATTCACATCCTCTTCCATCTATTACCTACAACAGCTATTACTTTATATATTAATATATAAAGAGAAAAAATTCAATGAATTATTTCACATAATAGGATTTCATCTGTTAAATTATTGCAGACCTTGGCTTCAATCACTCGATTCGTTAGATCTTCATCGCATTCTACCGCTAACTTCAGATACCTTTCATTATGCCCAATCTGATAAGTTTTACCCCCCAGATTAATTTCTTCTTCGATTAGGATTTTCTCTATTCTACCCATAAAATAATCCTTATATTCCTTTGCCATTCTTTCTACCAAGGTAATTAATTCATTACTTCTCTGATGTTTTATATCCTCAGGAATTTGATTTGGCATTTTCGCTGCTACCGTACCAGCTCGCTTGGAATATTTGAATACATGGATTTGGGAAAATCCAATCCCTTTTACAAACTCCAAAGTCTCCTGAAATTCCTCCTCTGACTCTCCTGGAAAGCCAACAATCACATCCGTAGTAAACGCTGGATGCTCAAAGAATTTGCGCAATAAATTTACCCTTTCCTCATATTCTTTCGCTGAATACTTTCGATTCATCCTCTTTAAGACAGAATCCGATCCACTTTGAAGGGAAAGATGAAAATGAGGACAAAACTGTTTTACGGAGGAAATCATCTCAACAAATTTCTCCGTAATAATTCTTGGTTCCAAGGAGCCTAGGCGAATTCGTTCAATTCCAGCTATCTCACCGATTTCAACTATTAACTCAGCCAAGGGCATCCGTCCATTCTCTAGTTCCTGGCTACTTAAAAGATCCGTTCCATAAGAAGAGATATGGATTCCAGTGAAAACGAACTCCTGATACCCCTTATCAACCAAAGCTCTAATTTCTGATAAAATATCTTCCTCGCTCCTACTTCTTACTCTTCCACGTACATAAGGAATGATACAGTAGGAACAAAAACGATTACAACCATCCTGGATTTTTATAAATGCTCTCGTCTTTTCCATGGTGGAAATGACATTTAACTCTTCGTATTCCACCTCTTCATTGATATCAACTACCAGATCCTCTTTATTACGATTCTCCTGAAAACGGGTTACTAATTCCACAATATCAGATTTTTTATTATTGCCGACAACAATATCTACTGCACTATCTTCTAATAATGCTTCCTCTGCTGCCTGCACATAACATCCTACCGCTGCAATTACAGCCTGAGGATTTCTTTTTTTCGCCTGATGCAGCATTTGACGCGACTTACGGTCTGCAATATTTGTGACAGTACAAGTATTAATCACATATACATCAGCCTGATCCTTAAAATCTACAATCTCATAGCCCGCTGCTTCAAACATCCCCCGCATAGCCTCAGTCTCATAGGAATTCACTTTACAACCAAGACTTAAAAATGCTGCTGTTTTTTTCATCTATAATACTAATCCTTTCTTGTTAAATTTCCTAAAATTACATAATTATAAAGTTGTACGTGTAGCTATACAACTTTTCCTCTTTTTTTTATATACTTTGTATATTGACTTTTAATTTGTTAAAATATAGTATATACATATACCGAGTAAAGGAGGAAGTGGTACTATGAAAAGCGTAAAAATATCTTTAAATTCAATTGATAAGGTTAAGGCTTTCGTAAATGATGTAACAAAATTCGATACAGACTTTGATTTGGTTTCTGGAAGATATGTAATAGATGCAAAATCCATTATGGGTATCTTCAGTCTTGATTTGTCAAAGGTTATCGACTTAAATATCCATGGTGATGATAACATCGATGAAATCTTAGAAACACTTAAACCATACATTGTTGAATAATTATGTTACTTAAGGGGGGTTGTCATAAGACAACCCTTATTTTTTTCATTATTTGATATCTATAACCTCTACACTTTCTAATGCAAGCTCCACTAATTCCTCAATTTTTTCTTCCAAGTTCTTTTCAGAACTTTTTATTGTTTTTATGCTTGGCTTTGTAACCGGGTGTTTGGCAACAAAAATGGTACAACAATCCTCATAAGGCAGAATTGATGTCTCATAGGTGTCAATCTTCTTAGCAACTTCTACAATATCGTTTTTATCAAAGGCAATCAAAGGCCGATAAACCGGCATTGTACAAACTTCATTGGTAGCAGCTAAGCTATGCATGGTCTGACTAGCCACTTGACCTATACTTTCTCCAGTAACAAGTCCAAGACAGCCTTCCTTTTCTGCCAAAGTCTCGGCAATCTTCATCATAAATCTACGCATGATAATGGTAAGCTCATCATGAGGACATTTTTCATAAATATACAACTGAATTTCTGTAAAGTTTACCACATATAATTTCATCCTGCCAGTATATTTGGAAACCTTCTTAGCAAGATCAACCACCTTTTGCTTTGCTCTGTCACTGGTATATGGTGGTGCATGAAAATAAGTGGCAGCCATAGAAACGCCTCTTTTGGCAATCATATAACCTGCAACTGGACTATCGATTCCACCGGATAGAAGAAGCATGGCCTTACCATTGGTACCAACCGGCATACCACCAGGACCAGGAATCACTACAGAGTATACATAAGCTTTGCTACGAACTTCTACCGTAACCCGAACTTGGGGTTCCCGAACATCCACTTTCATCTCTGGAAATCTCTTGAGTAAATATGCACCCATCTCGATACAGATTTCTGGAGAAGTTAAAGGATATTTTTTATCCGCCCGTTTTGCTTCCACTTTAAATGTGAACTCACGATTTGGATACATTTTTTCAACATAATCTCCCACTGCTTGAGTCAAACTATCCCAATGGGATTCCTCAATTACAACAACCGGGCATATGGAAGAAATACCAAATACTCTTTGTAATGCCTCCACCGTTTCCTCAAAGTCATATTCTTGTGGACACTCAATAAATATTCTTCCCTGTTCCTTGGATACCATAAAATCACCACAAGGCTCCAAAGCATCCTTGATGCGATCCCGAAGCGCATTTTCAAAGAGATACCGATTGTTTCCCTTTAATCCAATTTCAGCATATTTAATTAAAAATGCTTTAAACATTACCTAATCCTCCCATAAAAAAACTTTCATTCCACATTTCTTAAGTTCTAATTTTTATTTCTTCCTATTGCTTTGATAATAATTAACCGATCTATTGCTTTACTAATAACTAACCGATCTATTACTTTGCTAATAACTAACCGATCTATTGCTTTGCTAATAACTAACCGATCTATTACTTTGCTAATAACTAACCGATCTATTGCTTTGCTAATAACTAACCGATCTATTGCTTTGCTAATAACTAACCGATCTATTGCTTTGCTAATAACTAACCGATCACTTACTATTTTCTTGTATATCGCCTTAACACAGGCAAAATCTCCTTGATTTGCTCCAGGGTATATAAAATTTCTTCCTTGGTCGTCATATCGGACATAGAAAATCGCAATGTGGAATCCATCAGATTCTTTGGCAGTTGAATTGCAATTAAAGTTACGCTAGGCTGCGGATGATGTGCACTGCAGGCAGAACCAGAGGATACATAGACTCCTCGATCTTCTAAAGCATGTAAGAATACTTCACTTCGAACTCCTTCAAAACTAACACTCATGATATGAGGAGCTGTTTTACGTAAACAATCCATTTCAAAATCTGTCGTACATTCCTTGGGGATTCCGTTAATGCGTACCCCATCTAATTTGGCAACTTCCCTCAGAAAAAGTTGTTTTAATTCATACATTTTATTAATTTTTGTTGTAAAATCTGTATAAATATCCGCCACTGCTTGTCCCAAGCCAGCAATTGCAGGAACATTTTCCGTACCAGATCGTAGGCCTCTTTGATGGCCTCCACCAAATACTACGGGACTTATTTTTATTCCTTCCCGAATAAAAAGGGCTCCACTTCCCTTAGGTCCATGGATCTTGTGACCACTGATCGTTAGAAGATCAATGCCTTCTCTCTTGGGATAGATGTGTACTTTTCCAAAGGCTTGTACCGCATCCACATGAAAAATAATATCTTTCTTGCGTTTTTTTAGCTCTTCTCCGATCTGGGAAATGTCCTGCATGGCTCCAATTTCATTATTGATATACATAATGGAGACCATCAGGGTATTTTCCTTAATAGCCTGATATAGTTCTTCTTTTACTATTTTCCCGCTTTCATCGACAGGAATATAGCTGATTTCAAAGCCATTTTCCTTTAAATAATTTAAAGGCTCATGTACCGAAGGATGTTCGATCCCTGTAGTAATAATATGGTTTCCCCGTCTTCGATTTGCCATAGCCGTACCAATTAGAGCAAGATTGTTTGCCTCAGTTCCACCTGAGGTGAATACAATTTCCTTAGGCTCCACCTTCATTGCCTTGGCTATGATTTCTGTCGCATCTTTTATATACTGCTCTGCCTTGATCCCATAGCGGTGTAGAGAGGAAGGATTTCCGAAATCTTCGTATAGAGCTTTTATGACTTTATCCTTCACATTGTCTGTTATCTTTGTGGTTGCTGAATTATCTAAATATACTTCCATCATGTGCTTCAAGCCTTTCTAATGCTATCTACAATGCTTTCTATCGTTTATTCTGCTTTTAAATCTGTCTATATTATAGCATTAAATATTTTCAAAATTCTTTAACTATAAACTGTTCTTTGCTAGTATACCACATAAAATCCTGTTTTTAAAATATTTTATATCATATTTCATTATTTTATCCAAATATCAGCCATACATAAATAGACATAAGGCATAGGATAAATTTGTTATCAACAATTCTAATCTTTCAATAAAATAAATTTGTTATCATAAGTTCTAATCATTAAATTTAATATCACATACCCTAAGCTTTCAACAATCCAAATTTAATATCACAAGTTCTAATCTTTCAAATAAATCAAATTTGATATCATAAGATCTTATCTTTCAAACAAATCGAATTTGTTATCATAAGTTTTAATTATTAAATTTAATATCACATACCCTAAGCTTTCAACAAACCAAATTTAATATCATAAGTTCTAATCTTTCAAATAAGTCTAATTTGATATCATAAGATCTTATCTTTTAAACCAAATTTGATATCACAAGTTATAATCTTTCAATAGAATAAAAACAGAATCATATTATTGGATCTATATTGGAGCTATATTTGAAAAACTTGTTAAAGAACCTATCATTCATAAAAATAAAAAGTCCGATGTTCCTCCAGCATTTGAAGAATCCAATAAGGATTGACACTGATTTCACCGATGGTTGACGGTATATATATTCCTACATGAAGATGAACATCAAATTGTCCTACAGTACCTGGTGGCCCATATCCACTGTCCCCCATAAAGCCTAATAATTGCCCAGCTATTACCGCATCTCCTTCTTTTAGGTTCGGTGCATAGCTATGTAAATGAGCGTAGTAGAAATATGCTCCAGAAGCAGATCGGATTCCAACTCGATTTCCCCCTTGCTCCAACCATCCTATATTTTCTACAACCCCATCGGTCATACTAACCACAGGAAAATACCCACTGATATTCTTAGGATCCATGAGATCCGTCCCTTCATGCCACCGATTCCCACCATATTTTCGAAGGGCATGCCAGGTATTGCTATAGCTTATATCCCTAGATCCGGACTGAATTTTTGGTATGGGAAAATATTTTAAATCCTGAAAGATGATTCGGTAATAGTCCGATAATTCTTGAAAATACTCTGTATCGGCCAATTGGGCTATTACCCTTAGAAAGGTCACCAAATCGGTTGGTTGATGGTTTACTAAGTCGTAGTCTTTTGATAACATGCTGACGGCTAGATAACTAAACTCATCTGCTAATATGCTCTTTTTTAATTCCGGATGTTTTCTTGTCAAAACTCTTATATTCCTTTGCGCTCTTTGTATGGCTTCTTCGTCAATCATTAGTTCCCGAAAGGCATCATAGTTGATTCCCTTGGCTTTTATATGATTAATCATCAATTGCGTTTGTATTAACTTCATCGATGTGCTGGTTACATACAGTACTACGAACATACATAGAAAATATACCATGCCATATAATTTAAAGCGTCCCATTCTCATGATTTTTTGATTTAAGTTTTGAAATATTTGTTCCAATCTTTCCTTCATTCCTTTTCCTCCATATTTCGTACCCTGGTTTTGGGCTTATATTTTATGGACATATAATTTATATGTAAAAGGATAGAGAAATATGAGGAAACAAAAAGAAACCGCAAGGCAAACCCTTGAAAGTTATTTGCATTGCGTGTTTCTATTATATTTCATTTATTTGATTTTACTTGATCCTACTGAGCTGCAACGGTATCCTGAGCTACCGTTGGATCATTTGATGTGTTGTTAGCACTAGTATCCGCACTTTCTGTCTCCGAGCCAAAAATGAATTCATGAAGTGCTTCCATATTTTCATCCCAATATGGAACTAATACATCCATACCCCGTACGCTTACATTATCGGCAAATGCTCCGTCGATTGGAATTCTCAATTGCTCAATTTCCATGGTTCCCATTGCTATGAAAGTGTCTAATAATTGTTCAAAAGTACGACTTTCAATGTCCGTCTTTATCATGGGTAAAACACTCAACATAGTGGAAAGCAGTTCCACTTTGCTTTCTGTCTTATATTTTTCAAATATAGCATTCAGAATGATCCTATGTCTGTCGGTTCTTCCATAATCATTATTATTTCCAGTTATGGTTGCTCTCTTACGTATACGGGAATAACCAAGAACCTGATTTCCGTTCAATATTTGAGTACCCTCAACTACATTTCTATGTTGTGGTTTTGAGATGTAATTGGTATTATTTAAATATTTTGCCTCTGCAGCGGTTAAAGTAATCTCTAAGCCACCAAGACGATCAATGATCTTTTCAAAGTTTTCAAAATTAACCAAAGCACATCCATCCAAACGAATATCAAAATTCAGAGCGATAGTTTCATAAAGGAGATCAACTCCTCCTTTTTCATAAGCAGAATTTAATTTATTGTCTTTAAAACCAGGTATTTGAACTAAGGTATCCCTCATAAGAGATGTTAGCTTAATTGCTTTTTGATTGGTGTTTAAAGTAGCTATAATAATTAAGTCGGTTCGTCCTCTGGCAGATCCAGAATCAATAGCTTCCTCTCCCAGGAGGAGTATATTATAAACGCCTTCTTCCCTTCTGCCTTCACCAGGGTGATCTGGCCATACTATGGTATTCTCATCGATTTCTTCCGAATCCGAAACCAAATCATCCTCTTCCAGAAAATCCGTATCATCCACTGGCTCAATCACTTCATCAAACTCTCCAGTCCATACGTCCCAGATACCGCCACCAATTTTTAAGCCCATTTTCTTCAGTATACTATGACCAGGTGGTGTAAAACCGAGGAATAGTACGATCAGTAGCAAGGCTCCAAAGACACTACTTTGGATAATTAACCAACGGGGAATCTTTTTTTTCTTTTTTTCTTCTAAATTCTCAGATGTTTTCTCTATTTCGCTACAAACTTGCTTTGCTAGGGAAGCATGAATATCAATTAACTCCTCATCTATTTCATCTTCATTATGCGGATTGTCTTGACTCATCTCTTCCATTATTTCATCATCTTGTATTTCATCATCTTGACTTTCAAGGGCAGTAGCTAGCTCATCTGCCAACCCACTCTCACTGAGAACATCTCTTGTTTGTTCAAAATCCTCTTCCACTTGTTCCGATGCTAACTCTAGTTCTACAGTATTATCCATTTCTGGATTTTCTACATAGATGTCTGCATCTGAAAGTACTTTTTCAATATTGTTATAAAAGTTTTGATTAAATTCAGGATCATTCTCAAAACTAAATTCTGAATTTTCCTTATTTTCCACCGAGCTCATCCCCCACTTATTTCAATTAATTTGGTGTTATTTTGAACTTATTATTATTTATTACTTACTTATCTTTTCCCCTAACACCCGCTCTAGATATTGATAAACACGAATAGTTGAAGGTATACTTAGACTTTCATCTATGGTATGAACTCTGAAAATATCAGGACCAATGGAAACGATGTCAAGCCCTGGCATTTTCTCGTAAATCAAACCACATTCCAATCCGGCATGAATTGCTTCTACCTTCATTTCTTTTCCATACATTTCTTCGTAAATTCTCTTACAGTGCTCTCGTAAAGTAGATTCATTCTTGTATTCCCAAGCTGGATATTCTGCTCGTTTTTCATATTCTCCTCCCAAAAAACTCACCATATATTCCAACTTTTTATTCAAGTAATGCTTATAACTACTTTTTGAACTTCTAATCGAATTACAAAGTACTGCTTTATCCTCTTCCAATCTTAATATCCCCAGATTAATGGAGCTTTCCACAAGTCCTTCAATTTCTGAACTCATTACTTGCACCCCATAAGGAACATTGGTTAATAGGAAAAGTACCTTTTCGAAAGATACCGGATGAAGTGGTTCAAAATCACCATTTCCCAGATCCTCCAACTGATAATTGAGTTCTGGTTCACTCATCGATAATTCTTTCTTGATTTCTATCATTAGCTTATCCAAACTAACTGTAATTTTTTGATATTCTTCCTCTAATCCCTTTTCATCTTCGGCAAAAATCATCAATTCAGCGTCTGCTTCCCTTGTAATAACATTATCTTTAAAGCCGCCCTCCATGGATATCAAACCATAGGAATGAAGATCCCGAAGCTCAAAGAGAATTCGTCCTAATAATTTATTGGCATTGGAACGGTTATTCACAATATCCATTCCGGAATGACCACCCTTTAAGCCACCAATGGAAAGTTTTACCTTCTTACCATATTCGGAAATACGTATTACCGGTATGATACTAGTCCCGGTCAAACCACCAGCACAACTACATAAGAGATAGCCTTCTTCTTCGGAATCAAGGTTAATCATATATTTACCAGTAAGTTTGGAAGTGTCTAGTTTTTTGGCACCACCCATGCCCACTTCTTCATCGGTGGTAATGACACATTCCAACCTTGGATGTTCTAAGGTCTCATCTGCTAGTAATGCCATCATGTAAGCTACAGCAATTCCATTGTCTGCGCCCAATGTGGTACCATCTGCTTTTAAGAAATCCCCGTCCACTACCAGCTTGATTTCATCCTTTAAAAAATCATGGATCGATTCATTTAGCTTTTCACATACCATATCCATATGGCCTTGTAGAATTACGGCAGGTTCATTCTCATATCCCGGTGTTGCTTCTTTGATAATGATTACATTCATGGATTCATCCTGAGTATACTCCAATCCAAGAGACTTTGCAAATGCAACCAGAAAATTACTGATTTCGGTTTCATTTCCCGATCCTCTTGGTATTTTTGATATTTCACTGAAATACTTGAAAATCCCTTTATAATCCATCTGTTCCAAGCTCTTGTCCATCTTAACACATGCCTTTCTTAAACAAATTATAGTTTTCTATGACCATCAAAAGTCATGCTTGTCTTTTATTTTAAGTTTCTATGATTAATTTTTAAAACTGTGAATTGGTGCCGGTATTCTTCCCCCACGGTTAATAAAATTATCACAGCTAAAGGAATTCACCTTCATTACTGGAGCATATCCTAAAAGCCCACCAAATTCTACCCGGTCGCCTATGGTTTTCCCTTTTACCGGAATAATTCGAACCGCAGTGGTTTTTTGATTTATCATACCGATCGCCATTTCATCTGCAATAATTCCTGAAATTGTAGTTGCTTTGGTATCTCCTGGTATAGCAATCATATCAAGACCTACGGAACATACACAGGTCATTGCCTCCAGTTTTTCTAGGGTAAGGGCTCCAGCCTCCACAGCGTTAATCATACCCTGATCTTCACTAACCGGAATAAAAGCACCACTTAAACCACCAACATAGGAAGAAGCCATAACTCCTCCCTTTTTCACCTGGTCATTGAGCAGGGCTAGCGCTGCTGTGGTTCCTGGGGCTCCTGCATATTCCAATCCAATTTCCTCTAAAATCTCTGCAACACTATCACCAATCGCTGGAGTAGGTGCTAAAGATAAGTCTACAATACCAAAGGGTATATTTAATATTTTAGAAGCTTCCTGGGCTACTAATTGGCCTACTCGAGTAATCTTGAAGGCTGTCTTTTTTATGGTTTCACAAAGGGTTTCAAAATCAGCTCCCCTAACACTTTCCAAAGCTTTCTTCACTACTCCAGGTCCACTGACACCAACGTTGATTACCGCGTCTCCTTCTGTTACACCGTGAAAAGCACCTGCCATAAATGGATTATCATCGGGAGCATTACAGAATACAACTAATTTTGCACAACCAATAGAATCTTTATCTTTGGTATATTCTGCAGTCTCTAATATGATTTCCCCTAGTAATTTCACTGCATTCATATCAATTCCGGTTTTTGTTGAACCAACATTAACCGAACTACAAACCCGCTCGGTCTGGCTTAAAGCCATAGGAATTGACTGAATTAATAGCTTATCACTAGCTGTCATAGCCTTGGACACCAGAGCCGAATAGCCTCCGATAAAGTTGACACCAACCGTGGACGCCGCTTCATCTAGGGTTTTGGCAATGGTGACATAATCCTCAGGTGTTTTGCAGGCCGCTGCACCCACCAAGGAGATTGGGGTTACCGATATTCTCTTATTCACAATCGGTATCCCATACTCTCTTTGTATTCTGTTACCGGTAGCAACCAAATTTTCAGCCACTCTGGTTATTTTATCATAAATTTTACGGTTTACTTCCTCCAAATCGGGTCCGGAACAATCCAGAAGACTAATACCCAGGGTTATCGTTCTGACATCCAGGTTCTCCTGCTCAATCATCTTATTGGTTTCGATGACCTCTTGTATATTAATCATATTAATGTCTCCTTCTATATTCTGTGCATTTTATCAAAAATATCCTCACGCTGAGCCTTTATAATTACACCGATTTCGGAACCGATTTGTTCCAGTTCTTCTAATAGAACCTCAAAATCTTTGGGAGACTCTGAGGTATCAACAATCATCATCATATTAAAGAAGTCCTGAACAATGGTTTGGGAAATATCAAGAATGTTAATTCTATTGTTTGCTAGGTAGGTACAGACCTTAGCAATGATACCAACTCTATCCTTACCAACTACTGTTATTACTGTTTTCTTCATAAGACCATGGCTGCAGGCTATGTACAACAGCCATTTCACGCTCCTCTCGCTTTATCTTAATTCCTTTTATATCATCACCATCTGGGAAGGACAATCCCTATGGGCAACGCTTAACTTGATTTCTGGACGAGCTAGCTTTTGACTTTCTAATTCACAACAAACAGTTTCGTAAGCCAGCTCTTCATAATTGTTTTCCTTACTTAAATGAGCTAATAGAATATATTTTAATTTATTACTAATTAATTTTCCTATTAATTTTGCAGAACTTTCGTTGGACAAGTGTCCCTGGTCCCCCAAAATTCTTTGTTTTAAATAGTAGGGATACTTCCCAACCATTAACATATTTACATCATGATTGGCTTCAATAAATAGTAAATCAGAATCCTTTAATTTTGATACGATATAATCATCATATTTTCCTAAGTCTGTTGCCAAACCGATCTTCTTCCCCTCTGCTACCATGGAATAACATACTGGATTCGAAGCATCATGGGAGGTTGAAAATGGTTCTATATCAATATCATTAATTCGAAAACTTTCATTGGGTTTGATATAATGAAATAATTCCTCCGGTATTTCACCTAAACTTTTGATTCTTTTTATAGCCTGCGCTGTTTCCTCGGTAGCATAAATGGGGATTCCATATTTTCTTGATAAAACACCCAAGCCCGAAACATGATCGGAATGCTCATGGGTGATTAAGATCCCTTGTATCGTATCCGGCATGATATCAATCCCATTTAAGCCGTTTACAATTCGTTTTGCACTAATTCCAACATCTACCAAAAGATTGGTATGATTACTTCCAACATAGATGCAATTCCCACTACTACCGCTTGCTATGCTGCATAATTTCATATTAACACCGTGCCTTTCCATTACGTATCTATATTATGCCTGACACGGATGATTAGATTATACTTATCCAATCTTCCCCATCTTAACCCTATTTTTGTCACTCAGTCTTGTGATATTCTAACTGAGTATCCCTCATTTTGCCTATTTTGTCAAGGTCAAATCCCGTCGAAAAATCTACTCCCCCAAAGGCTAAAGGTTATCCAATAATCGTTCAATTTGTTCCTCTAGGAATTTAACACCTTTCACATTTTCTATCACTTTGGGGTATCTTTGACGAAAGGCCTGATCTTTCCTTTGGCTCTCAAAGACCGAATTGATTTTTTCATCGGTATAATTGCGATGCTTCTTTAATCGATTTCTTCGTTCTTCTTCAGGAGCATGGACATACCAAACTTGGTCACAGATATAATCATAACCAGCTTCTATCATTAGGGCAGTTTCCATGAGAACATAAGGCACATTCCCCTCTGCTTTGGCCTTTTCTATCTCATTATTAACTGCAATTAATACCTGGGGATGGGTAAGCTCATTTAATTTTTGCAGTTTATCCTTTTGCTCAAAAACAATTTGAGCTAATTTTGTACGATCAATTCTTCCATCCTCTAATAAAATCTCTCTACCAAAATATTGAACGACCCCGTCATAACTGGCTCCCCCAGGCTCCATCTGTTCTCTGGCAATCTGATCCGTATCAATGTATCTGGCACCGTACTTATCTTGCATTATCCTTGCAACCAAAGATTTTCCACTGCCAATTCCCCCTGTAATGCCAATGACCTTCAATTACAATCCCACCTTATCCTCTAGTATAATAAATATAACATCTAGAAATATATTATTTCGCTTCATACCAGTTATTTCCCTGCTTCACTTCTGCCACTAAAGGAATATCAAGTTTAGCAGCCTTTTCCATCTCTTCCACCATAATAGCAGCAACCTCATTCACTTCTTCCTTATGGGCTTCAACCAAAAGTTCATCGTGAATTTGAAGGATGAGTCTGGAACGCATATTTTTTTCCTTCAGCTTTTGGTTCACTCGAATCATTGCTATTTTTATAATATCTGCTGCCGTTCCCTGAATCGGAGAATTCATGGCTACTCGTTCGCCAAAGGAGCGCTGCATAAAATTACTGGAAGATAGCTCTGGTATAGGTCTTCTACGGCCAAATAGGGTCTTGGAATAACCTTCTTCTTTGGCATCTAAGACTAGTTGATCCAAGTAACTTTTTACTTTAGGGTAAGTTTCAAAATATTTTTCAATGTATTTCTCAGCTTCTTTTCTAGAAATATTTAGGTCCTGACCTAAGCCAAAGGAGCTAATTCCATAGACGATACCGAAGTTTACTGCTTTTGCATCACTTCTTTGGGCAGGGGTAACTTCCTCAAAGGGAGTATGGAATACTTCGGAAGCGGTGATGCGGTGGATATCCTTTTCCTCCTGATAAGCACGAAGCAACTTTTCGTCCCCAGACATATGAGCTAAGACACGAAGCTCAATCTGGGAATAATCTGCATCCAAGAATACATATTCTTCTTCCGGGATAAACACCTTACGTATTTTTCTACCTAGTTCCATCCGAATCGGTATATTCTGAAGGTTGGGATCCGTGCTGCTGATTCTTCCTGTTGCTGTTATGGTCTGATGGAACTTTCCATGGATACGGCCATCCTCACGGATATAACCAGCCAAACCATCTGCATAAGTTGATTTTAGTTTGGTTAACTGCCGATATTCCAAAATCATTCCGATCACTGGATGTTCGCTACGAAGTTTTTCCAAAATATCTGCTGCTGTAGAGTAACCCGTTTTTGTTTTCTTAGCAAAAGGCATTTTTAATTTTTCAAATAAAATAATTCCTAATTGTTTAGGAGAATTAATATTAAAGGTTTCTCCCACCAATTCATAGATTTTCTTTTCTAATTCCCCTATTCCAACCTCTAGATAATCTCCATATTCTTTAAGGGCTTCCTTATTTACCCGAATCCCTCGAACTTCCATATCATATAAGGTATAAATCAAGGGCATTTCTACGGTTTCAAAGAGCTGGTACATCTCGGCCTGTAATAGAAGTTCTTTTAGGCGTTCAGCCGAGCGATATGCAATATAAGCACTATAACAAGCAAAGGATAAAAACTCTTTCTTACTTTCCAATATTGCAGTGGATAGTGATGCTTTACCAAGGAGATCCTCCCTAGAAGGGATGGTTAGTCCCAGATAATCTCTCGCAATATCATCATAATGATAAGTGTCCGTCAAGGGATTTAATAAATAGGCCGCAATGGCTGCATCAAACACCGGATCTTGTTCACAAACCCCTAGGTATGGAAGTTGTACTTTTAATCCAATGACCGATAATTGCTTCCCTTCCTTGGTAATTCTTGATGCTTTTCTACCTAGATATTCTGCTGTAATGGTGTCATTACATCCTATAAAATAAACCTTTTCCTCAGTATCGCAAAGGGAGGCTCCCAATACCTTCCCATTTTCTTCAACAATCTGAAAGCCCACTGGATGAGAACTCTTTAAATCGATTTGATCAAAGATTTTATCGGCTTCTTGCAGATCATTAACCCAAACAAAGCCTTCTTCGATGCCTGTTTCCATTGGAACTGATTCCATTTGAAATTTAGATAATAGATTTTTAAATTCCAATCTTTTAAATATTTGATATACGTCCTCATTAAACATCCGATCCAAACTGGCTTCATCCAGATTAAATTCCACATCACAATCGGTGCAAATGGTAGCCAACTCTTTTGATAAAAATGCTAACTCACGGTTGTCCTTCAAGGAATTTGTAATTTTTCCTGGTTTCATTTCATCGATATGCTCATAGATATTTTCAATGGAATGATATTGGGTAATTAGTTTTTCTGCTGTCTTTTCTCCAATCCCTGGGACCCCTGGAATGTTATCGGAAGAATCTCCCATTAACCCCTTCATATCGATAAACTCCTGTGGAGTAACATGATAACGTTCGATTACATCCTTTTCAAAATAATCTTCAATCTCTGTTCCAGTACGCTTGGTTTTGGGGATTCTTATTTTTATTTTATCACTAGCCAATTGCAGGAGATCTCGATCTCCGGAAACCAAGGAGACCGTATTTCCCGTCTTTTCCGCCTTCTTTGCTAAGGTGCCCAAAATATCGTCCGCTTCAAAACCAGGTTTTTCAAATATGGCGATATTCATGGCCTTTAAGACTTCCTTCATAACAGGAACTTGTTCCCTTAATTCTTCTGGCATCCCTTTTCTAGTCCCCTTATATTCAGTAAACCTCTCGTGACGAAAGGTTGGATGACTGGTATCAAAGGCGACTGCCAAATAATTTGGCTTTTCCTCATCGATTATCTTAAAAAGAATATTTAGAAATCCAAGGACTGCATTGGTATGCTCCCCCTTGGATGTTGTCAAATCTGGTAGCCCATAAAAGGCTCTATTTAATATACTGTGACCATCAATCAATACTACTTTCTTTTCCATCTCATTCCCGTAAGACTATATTACTCTTACGAAACCTCCTTCCAATCGGTATCAGCACATCAAGTTACATCGTTAATCTATCTCTAAGTCAAAATACTTCTGTAACATTAAATCGATTTCTTCATATCGTTCCTCTCCATACATCTTTCGTAGACGAAAGGTGCTTTTGCTTACAGGATTTCCTTTGAATTGCTCCTTATAGGTTAAATTAATCAAAAACGCAATCAATATTACCAATATTATAAATGCACCCTTTTTCCGATAGTATGTATATTTTGCATGAATGATTTTCTCCTGCGCCTTCTCCAATTTATTAGCCAACTCTTGATTATAATCATCGGATAGGTTTTTATCCTCGTCCAATTGCCTCATAGCGGTTAAGAGGGCATAATACACCTCTAACTCCTCCCTGCATTCTGAACAGGATAGGACATGATCAATAAATTCTTCGGTTTCTTGCAAATCTAGCTGATCATTGATAAATGGTGTAATCTGGCTTTGCGCCTTGATACATTTCATATAAGCAGCTCCTCTATATCAAGTGTAATTCATAGATACTAATAATAATTTATCACATAATCCATATATTGCATATATATTTTTTCTTGCAATTGGCATCATGAATTTTTTTTAATGATTGCATATTGCCTAGAAAAAGTCAAATTTTCAGCTTCCCTAAACATCATTTCACCTATTAAAAATGTTCTAGTTTTACCCTTATGTACCTATGATTTACGAATGATTCAAATAATATTTTACTTAAATCATTCGTTATCAAAGGAAATATTACGTTTCAAAATAAAAATGGCATATTCATTTAATTTCTATGATATTTTTATTTTCATACTTGAAATCTAAAAACAATTGTGCTACAATAATTTTCGTTGACGCGGATGTGGCGGAATGGCAGACGCAGCAGACTCAAAATCTGCCGAGCTTAACACTCGTGAGGGTTCGAGTCCCTCTATCCGCAGTACTTCAAGGTTTTTTCATAATTCCAAATAGAATTAACAAATTTAACCCGGAAATTTTCTAAGGAAAATCTTCCGGGTTATTTTAATCCTACTTTTTCACACCTTATATATCCTTAACTCATTGACTTAAAGATTCAAGAAGCCTTAGAATGTAAGTATTTACGAACATGAGGAGGTTACTTATGATGAAAAATTTAACTAACAATAAGTCATCTAGGAATTATTTTAAAGAATGGTTCAGTATAAGAAAGAAGGATAAGGAAGAAAAAGCAAATCTTAATCTTAAGATTTATCATAGTATTGGGTTTCATCTTGTTTTATCATTCAGTATTCTTTTATGCTTTGTAGTATTTATCGGTATATTTACATATAAAAGAGCAGAAAAAGCAATGATCAATCAATATAAATCTTCTAATCTGAATACCATTGATATGACTAGTAAATATCTTACCCTTGGAATCGATGATGTAAAAGCTTCTGTATTTCAATACACTATGGACAATACATTTAATAGACTTTTTGGTGATTTTAATACCTTCCAACTCTTCCGTTAAAGACATCTATCAGGGCTATATTCAATCGGAAGGTGGAAAGACCTTAGCTGATAAGTCAAAACTTTCATACTGGGTGGGAAAAGATGATAATGCTAGCATAAAATACAGAATTCCAAAACAAACGATAAAATATAAAGCAGTCCGTAAAAAGTCCTGCATATCCTTTTATGTTTAGATTACTTCCGTTCCAAAAAGACTGAAAAATAGAGGCTCCAACCGGATATAGGAATAAAACAGCTAAAATCATGAGGCAAAGAGGATTTTTAATATGAATCGATTGACTGGTAAAAGTCTTTGTATTTATTTGGGTTTTCAAAGGACTTTTTTCCTTTTTATCTTTTTGCTTTTTCTTTTTACATTTTCTGATTTGAAAATTTTATTTTAGACTGACTTATCGTCCATTGGTATTAAACATCAAAAAAAGACTGTTCCATTTCTGGACAGTCTTAATTTTGATTAAAAATATTTCTTATTACCCCAAAGGTTACTTTTTTTTAAATCAAGATATTCATTATAAGCCCGTTCTAAAATCTGCTTTTCATTAGCAAATTTCAGCATATGATAAGCCTCGTGAAATTTGTAGTAACCAGAGTCCATAAAATATTCTTCCCGTTGTGGTTTGCTGTAATAGCTATCAGACATCATTAAATACCAATGAACATCCTTTAATACTGTATTTTGAGGTGTGTTGAAAGAATATTGGCTCTTTCCGATATATTTAATTATGGAAGCATTGGCACCAGTCTCCTCCTTAACTTCTCGGATCGCTGTTTCTTTATATTCTTCGCCTTCTTCCACAGTTCCTTTTGGAAGCACCCACCCTTCATATTTGTTCTTGTAATTCTTATACAGTAATAAAATCTTTCCTCTGAATATAACTACACCACCACAGCTCGTTGCTTCAATCATCGCAATTCCTCCTGTTTTTTGGTGTGCCATCTTATCTAAATAGAAGTATACATCATTTTGCATAATTTTTCAACTTGTTTTTATTGATATATCACAATGCCTCTTACTTAAGTTGATAGAATTTTGCTTTTTTCTCTAAAAAACGATGTTTATTCTATTAAAGTCTATTGATTATTTTAAGATTGTTTCTCACCAAAAACAGTACGAATCCTTTATTTCTTATTATCAAAATATGCATCAAATACCTTTCTTGCGATTGGAACTGCATGTGTATTTCCTGATCCGACATTTTCTACTATAACACTAATAGCAATTTCGGGCTGGTCAGCGGGGGCAAAGCCAATAAACCAAGCATGGGCTTTTTTACCCATGTTTTCAGCTGAACCAGTTTTTCCTGCTGCCTCAACTTCTAAATTTTTTAAATTCGTAGCAGTGCCATCGGTTACGACCTGTCTCAACATTTCTGAAATGTAATGGGCTTCATAGGCTGTCATGGGTTTTGCAGCAATTTGAGGTGTATATTTTTTTATTCTCTCTCCCTCTGCATTTTCGATTCGATCTACTACATAAGGTTTCATCATTACTCCACCATTAGCTATCGTAGAAATAATCATGGCATTATGAAGAGGAGTAATTAAGGTCTTCCCTTGCCCAATAGCAGTCTGCATAGCTTCCTTGATACTAGAGTTAGCCTTCCTTAAGGTATAACTACTTGGATTACTGATAATACTTACTGGTAAACTTTTATTAAAATTGAAATCCTCGTTGAGTGAATAAAAACTGTCTAAATCAAGCATCGTCGCTATATGGGCGAAGGAACTATTGCATGATTTTGCTAAGGATTCGGTGAGATCTACTTCTCCATGAACCTTCTTATTGCTACAGTGTATTACCATTCCCTGGTGTTCAATGTGTCCCTCACATCGATAATCATAATCAATATAATCCGGATACTCTCTCATAAAGGCCAAAGCGGTGAGCACCTTAAAGGTAGATCCCGGTGAATACAGGCCTTGGGTAGCACGGTTTAATAAGGGGGAATCGTCCCCTTCATCATTCATGAAATCCTCCCACAGCTCATCGATCCGATTGGGATCATA
>DUNZ01000024.1 GCA_012839085.1 Clostridiales bacterium | reverse complement strand
GGGAATTGCCTCTTGGGGTTTGTTTTTTTCCTTTGCAAAATCATATTTTATGGAATTCGTATTCCTTCGTTCTATAATTTCATCAAAAAAATGATTTTTTTTCATCTCCAGCATAAGCAAACCTCCTTTTCCCAACTCATTATGTGTTGACAGTGTTCATCTTATAAATAAAATATAATATTCCCATTCGTTAATTCATATAATTCATATCAGGTATATATGATTATTTAAATATTTGATTTAAAAGTATAACCAAATGGGATTCATCTGTCAATCCATAAATTTATTTCTCATGCAATATTTACTATATATGTCCTTAAATGCAAAAATATTAATACAATAAAACCAATGATCATTACCATAGGGATCAATTACTATCCCAAGCAGTGCACTTTCAATCGAATGGCTCAGATCACGAATGACCCAGATCAAGAATTACTTGGGTCAAGAATTCCTCAAATCAAAAAAGCTTCCCTATAACAGCTCACATGAATCGGTTATAGGGAAGCTTAATTTCTCTTATATATATTTTCTTTATATATTTCCTTTATATATTTCCTTATTATGAACCTTTACCCTTACTTAATTTACTTAATTTCATCTATATTTTTCTTCAACCTTATTTTATTTTAATAAAGAAGAATCCATCTGCCGAATATTTTTTCTCTGTAACATGTCTATACAAATCCATATGCTCCGCTACATAAGTAAGGATTACATTCTCATTTTCCCATGTTGCGCTCGCCTCTTCTACTGTGATTTCGGATCGGTCAAAGTCTTTAAGTTTTTCATACTTTTGGAAGATATCATCTATTGCAAGTTTTATTAAATCGAATCCATCATCCGATTTTAAAACTAGATAATTTTCCTCCGGGTTTTTATCCTCATCCAAATCCACCACTTCATAGAATAAGCTATATTGCCTGTTCTCTACCGTAAATGTAGCCAAGTCACTATTCATCGGTGAATAAAACAAATTAACCCTCATGAAATAATCATAATCTTGGATTGGAATGGCTTCTCCACGGATTAAAGTGAAATAATAATACATATCCGTAACTGGGGTATGTCGATTGTATTTTGAAAAACCAAAGGTTTTTTCAAAATCATTGGGATTATAGGAAGACAACCAAGCAATCTTATTGACATCATCCGAGCTTTCTAAATACTGCACAGTAGATACAATGATGTCCTTATCTTCCGTTGAAATATTTTCATTGGGAATGATTCTACCCTCTTGTAACATCTCATTTTTAATTAATACTTGCTTCAATCTCGATGCTTGATTGGCTCTACTAATGGTGAATGCATCCACTGGCGGCAGGATGGAAATCACGGATAAGCCAATTAAAATCGGTGCTATGATACCATTTTTCTTCACAGAAATGAAACAAAACAGAATTCCTGCAATAGTAGCAAAGATTCCAAATAGTATTACATAATATCTCCCGTAGGTGATCCCAACTTCCTGTATCTTTAAAATAGAAGCAAGGGTTTGAAATAAAACAACCGGAATTAAAATTTTAGGAATACTCAATTTAAAATACTTTGAGAATTTATTTTCAATCCTACTGGCTAGCAAATATACTAGGATAATCCCAATGGAATAGATGATAAGGATCGGTTCCAGAAGATTGTCTTTCCAAAAATCACCCATAATATTTATCACAATATATAGCAATAAAATAACGGTAAATACTGCTGTTATTGGAATAAATACATATGAGATTAAATTTTCAAGAAATTTCGAAGGTGTGGTCGCCTTCTCTACCTTTTCATCTACTGGGTCATTATTTCTTGGATAGACCGGAATGAATGATAAGAAGTACATTGGGGCAAATAATATAAATATTATATTGGCTGCATACTCATAAGCTTTATAATTTATTTCAACAATAAGCTCATTAAATGCTAGTAGAACGATGGCTACTCCCAAGTATAATAGACCCGCAAAAAATACCGTGGTAAAAAAGGCTTTAAATACGGCCATGAAACTTTCATTAAAGGTAACTTTCGATTTTATGCTAGGAATCCATAAAAACAGGATAACAAGAACAAAAAATAATATGGTGGTTCTTATTGCAACTTGATAATTCATTTCTGACCAATATAGTATCAAAAAGTAGGTAAATGATAATAATATAGTTATTATTGCAAAAATCAAACGAATCTTCTTTGATTCAATAAATCTTTCATAAGCCAATTGAAGTACCGAGGAAAGAAGGGATCCTATCATTAAGCTAATAAAAGTTTTATAAAGTATCTCATCACTGGATTGATTCGTAATTATAAACATTACAATACTGGATGCAACTAGTAGTGCCACAGTGATTGGAAAGCGAACCATGGTTTCAAATAAACCTTTCCATTGCAATTTCAGTTTTTCAAGCTTCTTCATATAATGCGTAACCCTCCATTCAAATATTTCGTTTTAGTCGCCAAACATATTTACCGGGAAAGAAATTACCGGATTAAAAATGTAATTCAAAAAAAAATATCTTCATCTTATATTGGTACTAATATAAATGTAATATACAATAGAAGATTTTTCAATTGTTTCCTAAAAGTACAATATACACAATTCCCATCTGTTATGACACGAATGCAGTAAATATTCTTAATTGTATATAATAATTCCTTAAATATTCTGAGTATTTGGACTCAATGCCTTTTTTTTGCTTAAAATCAAACACTATTTTATACAATAACCACTTTACAAAATCGATAAAATATGTCAAAATATAAAAAATCTCAGGAGGTATGAAGTATGTCAACTAAGAAACAAGCAATCGGTTATTTACCCGATGAACGTCCCCCCTTTGTGGAACTAATCTTATTTGCATTACAGCAAATCGTTGTAATGTTTCCCGCAACCGTTCTCGTTGCTTTGATCACAGGTTTCCATGTATCTACTACTATTTTTGCCAGCGGTTTGGCTACTCTTTGTTTTATTCTTATTACAGGTAGAAAAATTCCCCTTTATTATGGTTCCAGCTTTTCCTATATTTCAGCTATTACCTCTATTATGGGTGCGGAACAATTTGCTGCATTAGGATTAAACGAAAAAATTTCAATAGCACAATTTGGTATTGTAATGTCAGGTTTAGTATCTATAGCTGCCGGTCTTATTATTCAGCGTACCGGTCGTAAGACTATTGATAAGGTATTGCCCCCGACAGTTACTGGAAGTATTGCTATTATAATTGGATTATCTCTAGCAGCCAACGCTATGGGTGACGCTATTGCTATCCCAGAAGCAACCGCTGATAGCCAAACTTTTTTAGCTACTAATATGGCTTGGATTATCTCTATTGTTACACTTGTTTCAACAATTGCATATTCCGTATACTTGAAGGGCAAACTAAGTCAGTTGCCTATTCTTTTTGGCCTTTTTACCGGATACATCTGTGCTGCAATCATTGGTGCTATCACTGGAATTCCTTTTATAACCTTTGATACAGTGAAATCAACTAGTATCTTTAATGCACCGATTTTCACCTTTCCGAAACCCTCTTGGGCTGCGGTTGCTGCAATCATGCCTATAGCCATTGCAACCATTCCAGAGTCTACAGCTCATGTTTATCAACTAGATATCTATGTAAATGATCTAGCGAAAAAGAAGGGTGGCAAGAAATATAATATTGCGGACAAGCTCGGTCTTAACCTAATTGGTGATGGAATCGGCGATATTGTTTCTGGTGCAATTGGTGGACCTGCTGGAACAAACTATGGTGAAAATATTAGTACCATGGCAATATCAAAGGTATTCTCCATTCCAGTATTGATTACAGCATCCATAATAACTATGGTGATTTCCTGCTTCACCCCATTAATCAATGTGGTATATTCCATCCCCAAATCAGTAATCGGTGGTTTATCCATTTACTTATTCGGTGTAATTGCTGCTCAGGGTATTACCATTATGATGGATCGTAAAGTGGACATGTTCAAATCCAAGAACCTAGCTGTTATTGCAATCATAATGATTGTTGGTCTTGGTGGCACATATCAATTCGATAATGGAATGATCCCATTCTTTGGTATGGAATTCCCTGCTCTTGCAACAGCAGCGGTTGTAGGTATCCTAGCAAACCTTATCTTATCCATTGGTGATAAGACGGATACTACAGATACAGAAAGTCTTGAATAAGATTTCGAGGATACTATATAAAATATATATCTAGAATTAAAGACAAGTTCGGATAACTTCCTATTAAATATTATAATAAAACATTTAGCTCTATGTCCCCTCTTGGAGAATGACCAATTACATCCTCCACCCTGGACATAGAGCTATTTTAATTTATGATAAAACTGCAATCTAATCTATAATATCTTTAATACAATATAAAGGATTATTCTTATACCCTAGTAACCTTCCAAATTAATCCTGAATTTGGTATGTAGACATCTTGTTCAAAAGGAGCATTGATCCCCATATCTAATATATACATTGCTCCATCGGGTCCAAAATTCACGTCGCAGGGTCTTCCAAATCCCCCTTCTCCTGTAATGGAAGAAGGAAAGCCTGATTTATTAATCGCAAAGGTAGTAACGCCACCACTAGACATATCAATTCTAGATATTCTATGACCAAAACCTGCATAGGGTGTTGAATTTTCCGCTGAAGCTATTCTGGCAGTTCCAAACTCAGCAATAAATACATCCCCAAAGTTGCCGAAATTTCCACTATAATCAAAATCAAAACCTAGTATGGTTGAATTTTGAGGAAAGGTTGCAAAAGGTTCCGGCGCATTATTTGGATGGTTTGTCAGTAAAAATTGTGGCTGAGGCCTTCCCTCTGGCATAAACCTAGGGGAGGTAACCGACTCACCAGCTGAATAATCCGGCCATCCATACCAAAGTCCTGGTGTAATCCTATAAAACTCGTCGGGTGCATTGGCTATGGGTCTACTCCCCCTAACATCATAACCATGGTTGGCCGCATAAAGTCGATCCCTTCTATCAAATTCAATTCGAGCTGGATTTCTTAATCCCCAAGCTACCAATTCCAATTCCGATCCATCAAGGTTTGCTCGTAGAATACTCCCACTCGCCTTATTAATTGCTTTTCTTACCTCATAAGCCATATTAGTAACACCAAAAGGAGAAAATGCTCCCGTATAAACGATTTCCTTGGATGCTACAAATATATTTTCTTGTTTAAAATTCTGTCCTACTAACATAATATAATCACCAGGATAATCATGTAGGAAAGGATGATTGAGCAACCATAAATTATCTGTTCCCACTACCCCACTATTGGTCGCGGTTCCTTGACCAAAATAAATTTTTTCATCGGGACCTATTACAACATTATTATTTGAAAAATCACCAGAACTAGGAAGACCAAAAATCAAATCCTCTCTCTGACCATTTTCTCTAATTACCGTAATAAATCCTTTATGAGAAACATAAATATCCCCTTCCCAATAATAAACCCCTGTCATTGGTGTATGAAAGCCTTCTGCTATTACTTCTAATACTCCGTCTCTAAGGATTACTACTCGGGGATTTTGACTGATATATCCCGATTCTGCAATCAGTATATCACCATTTCTTAAAAACATCATGTAATTGGGCAAATCTAAGCCTTCCGCATAGACATCGATTTGATAGCCCCGGGGAAGATAGATATCAGAAGGATTAATATATCTAGTCAATTCTCCATTTTCTGTTTGATACATTTTGATTCTAAAATTATTACCTATATGCTCCGTCAATCGAATCACCTAAGACTCCTATTACTTTAATATATTCAATGGATATCAACAAATGTATGAAAAAATGGAATAAAAAAGAGCATTCAGTAATGCAATTCATCACAAAGTGATGGCCATTCTGAATGCTCTAATTTATGTCTCAATTATGTCTTATATAAAGTATAATGTCTTAATATGTCTTAACCCTATTTAATAATGGAAAGAATTATGAAGTTTGCAATAAACAATAATGTTGCTACCCATAAAACAGGGGAAATGTCCTTGGTTTTATTTCTAACAATTTTTACGATGCAATAGAAAATGAAACCAAATGCAATACCATTGGAAATACTATAGGTTAATCCCATAAATATTGTTGCAAAGAATGCTGGGATTGCATCCTCTAAATCAGTCCAGATTACATCCTTAAAGGAAGCTAACATCATAACACCTACTGCAATCAATGCAGGTGCAGTTGCTTGTGTAGGTACAATTCCTACTACTGGAGCAAGGAACATACTTAAGAAGAAAAGGATAGCAGTAACAACAGAAGTTAAACCAGTACGTCCACCTGCTTCAATACCTGCCGCACTTTCTACATAAGTTGTTGTATTGGAAGTACCAAAAACAGCACCGATGGATGTTGCAATAGAGTCTGCAAATAGAGCCTTGTCCATCTTAGACTTAAAGCCTTTCCCTTCTTCAAGTGCTCTCTCATCTGCTTCATCAAAGATACCAGATCTTCTACCAGTACCAATAAAGGTTCCAATTGTATCAAATGTATCGGATAAGCTAAATGCAAAAATGGTCATAAGAATTTGAGGTATTTTGGAAGGATCATCAAAGAAGGATAACAATCCTTTTTTGCCAAATGCCGCACCAAAGGTTTCACCTAATTGGCTAAAGGAATCAGCTAAGGTGTTTTGTGTTAAATCAATGGTGGATAAGTCAACAATTTTCATAGGGATAGCAATGATTGTTATAGCAACAATACTAATAAAAATAGCACCCTTTACCTTTAAAACTAAAAGAACGAAGGTTAAAACAATACCAATCAATGCTAAGATTACACCCCTGTTGTTAAATTCAACAAGAGCAGGAACTGCTGCTGAACTAGCTACTACTGTATCACCAAGCATCTCATAAGTTCCTGGATCAGAAGTAAAGCTAAGTAATCCAGCATTTTTTATACCTATATAACCAATAAAAATACCAATACCGCCACCGATTGCATTCTGTAAGCTTTCCGGTATTGCTTTAATAATCAGTTTACGAAGTTTTGTAACAGTGATGATTACATTGATGACACCACATAGGAATACCATGGCTAATGCTTGTTCCCAAGAATATCCCAATGCAAATACAACCGTGTAAGTAAAGAAGGCATTCAGACCCATACCTGGAGCCTGAGCATATGGTACATTAGCAAATAACCCCATTACCAAGGTACCCACGATTGATGCAATAATCGTAGCCAAGAATACTGCTCCATATGGCATTCCTGTAGCTGATAACATCTGGGGATTTACGAAGATGATATAAGCCATTGCAAAGAATGTTGTTAAGCCAGCTACAATTTCTCTTGAAACTGTTGTTCCATTCTCTTTTAGCTTAAAAAATTTTTCCATAAAAAACTCTCCTTTTTGTTTTTTATATAAAAGAGAAATCAAATTCGATTGCTCTTTCTGGTTAAACAAAAGTAAAAATTAATTAATTTTTCTATTAATTGTTAACCTTTTTCCTCCCTGTTCTAAATTTAACACAAAAAGAATAGAATAACAAGATGTCCACTGATTAGAATATTTAATGAATTTAAGAAGGCTATTCAATATACGAATTATCGTTATTGAATAGCATTCTTAATTAATACATCATGATATATTATGCTTCTTTTTCTTCTTCTTTAGCATTTTCTTCAATAACTTTCTGACTTACATCAGAAGGTGCCGGCTCATATCTAGCAAACTCATAACTAAATTCACCGATTCCTCCGGTCATAGAACGAAGGTCAGTTGAATACCCATATAATTCTGCTAAAGGTATGTCAGCTACAATTTCCTGATTTCCTCCAGCAATCGGATTCATTCCAAGTACTCTACCACGGCGTTTATTTAAATCTCCCATGATATCTCCAGTGAACTTATCAGGAACTACTACCTTTAAGGATGCGATCGGCTCTAATAGAGTCGGAGATGCTTGCATGAAACCTTGTTTGAACGCTAGAATTGTAGCTAATTTGAAGGCCATTTCTGAGGAGTCTACCGGATGATAGGAACCATCTACCAAGGTAGCTTTTACTCCAACTACTGGATATCCAGCAAGAGGTCCTTTTAACACACATTCAGCGAGACCTTTTTCAACGGCAGGGAAATAGTTCTTAGGAACTGCTCCACCGAAGATTTTTTCTTCAAATACAAATGGAGTCTCTAAATCTCCCGACGGCTCAAATTCAATATGAACATCACCGTACTGTCCATGGCCACCTGATTGTTTCTTGTGCTTGCCCTGTACTCTAACCTTCTTACGTATCGTCTCACGATATGGAACACGAGGCTTCATAACATTAATCTCAACCTTATATCTTGAGAATAATTTACTTACTACCACATCCAATTGCTGATCACCGATTCCATAAAGTAGGGTCTGACGGTTCTCTTTATCATTTACAAACATTAATGTAAGATCCTCATCCATAAGTTTGGATATCGCCTGAGAAACCTTATCATCATCACCCTTATTCTTGGTTTTAAAACGAATATAGGTGTATGGTGTCGATACCTCAATCTTCTCATAAACAACGGGTACCGCCTTAGTGGAAAGGGTATCTCCAGTTGTGGTATCGGACAATTTACCCAGTGCTCCGATATCACCAGCATGAAGCTCATTCACTTCAATCTGTTCTTTTCCTCTTAATACATAGATTCTCGATATCTTTTCTTCGGTCTCCTTGGATGCATTATAAATCACAGAGTCTGATTTTAAAACTCCAGTACAAACTTTAAATAACGAGAACTTACCGATGAATGGGTCTGCTATTGTCTTAAATACTCGAGCGGTAAATGGTTTCTTATCATCGAAATCACCGACAAACTCTTCATCGGTCTTTACATTTTTACCTACTACCTGATGTTTATTGGGAGCAGGGAAATACTTAACAATTGCCTGCATTAACATCGTGGTACCCTGGGCATTAATACCGGAGCCCATTAGTACAGGTACTACGCTTCCATCTATAACATTATTTCTAAGAGCCTGGGAAATCTCTTCTTGTGTAAATTCTTCACCAGAAAAGTACTTTTCCATCAATTCTTCACTGGTTTCTGCTACTGATTCCAACAGAGCTTCCCTAGTCTTTGATAGATTTTCCATACTATAATCAGGAATTTCACATTCCTCATAATTACTTCCAGTGGTAAAACGTCTTCCTGCCATTTTAACAACATTAACAAATCCAACAAATTTTTCATTTTCACGAATTGGAATATGGAAAGGAGCGACCTTCTTACCATATAATTCGGTTAACTTTTCAACTACTTCACGATAACTGGCGTTATCAACGTCCATATCGGTTACAAAAAATATTCTTGGTAATTTGTATTTCTCACAATAGTTCCAAGCCTTCATTGTTCCAACTTCAACACCTGCTTTTGCAGATACCACAATAACTGCTGCGTCGGCTGCAGCTAATGCTTCTTCCACTTCCCCAACAAAATCAAAATATCCTGGGGTGTCCAAAAAGTTAATCTTGGTGTCTTCATAAATAATTGGTACTACAGTTGTACTTATAGAGAACAATCTCTTCTGCTCTTCCTTGTCGTAATCACTGATTGTGTTCCCCTCTTCTACCTTTCCTTGTCTTTTGAGTAATCCTGTTGTATACGCCATGGCTTCGACTAGAGTAGTCTTGCCACAGCCACCGTGGCCTAACAAAACAACATTGCGAATCTTTTCCGAAGTGTAAACATTCATACCGATTTCCTCCAATACAATTTTGTAGTAAGTAGTAAGAGCAGTAAACCCACATTAACCATAAGATTAAATGCTAGTTTTCACAGGTGGTATGTACCACTATCAATGGGAGCTTGTACTCCCATTGACTAAGAATCAACCTGAAGGTGGATTCTTTACAAGTAATCCCATATTATTTGGGCTAACCTGCTTTGTGATTAGTACTCATAATTACCTCTTAGTATATTTTACTAGAGTTAGTATAGTTTTACAATAGTTTTATGTAATTATTAACAAATTTTTTCTTCCGCACTTTAAACCGTTGCACTTTAAAGCAATAGAGTATTGACAGTTGAAGTTTAGAGGGGTATAATTGCAAAACAAGAAAGCGAATATATGAATAGATAAAAACATCTATGGTTATGGTAAATTGGTGAGCTTTCGCAATTTTATGAAGATCTTATCATTAGAGTTACCAGTTTCTTCATTTCTATTCATATAAGATATCTATTTGGATTTATATTCGTAATTCTATAAAAATCTATCGATAAGATTTTGTATTTATATTCACTTAAGATGAAAATCAACATGTTTTCTACTATGTTACTACTTTATAATTTATATATTGGATAGAGAAAGGAAGTATTGCATTATGATTATTGTAATGAAACCCAAGGCTAAAGAAGAATCCATTCAAAAAATAAAATCTCTGATTGAAGAAAAAGGATTGGATGCACATATATCAACCGGTAAAGAAATTACTATTGTCGGCGTTGTTGGTGATAAGTCCAAATTATCAGATCAAAATCTGGAACTTTTTGAAGACGTAGACAAAATCATGCCAGTTACTGAAAGCTATAAACTTGCTAATCGTAAATTTCATCCTGAACCAACCAAGGTTAAGGTAGGGAATGTTGAGATTGGCGGCTCAAATCTTGTCATCATGTCAGGCCCCTGTGCTATCGAGAGTAAGGAACAACTCCTCTCTACCGCCCATGCCATTAAAAAAGCTGGTGCCCAGATTTTACGAGGAGGCGCTTATAAACCAAGAACCTCTCCTTATGCTTTTCAGGGCCTGGAAGAAGAAGGACTTCAATATATGAAGGAAGCCCGTGAAGAAACTGGTTTACCGGTAATCTGTGAGGTAACCAGCCAGAATGCCATAGATGCTGCAGTTAAGTATGTGGATATGCTTCAGATTGGTGCTAGAAATATGCAAAACTTCTATTTATTAAAGGAAGCTGGTAAGTCCGGCCTTCCGGTTCTATTAAAGAGAGGACTTTCTGCAACCATCGAAGAATGGTTAAATGCTGCAGAATATATTATAGCAGAGGGAAATCCCAATGTAGTGCTTTGTGAACGTGGAATTCGTACCTTTGAAACAGCAACAAGAAACACCTTAGACATCAGTGCAGTTCCTGTAATTAAGAAAAAAAGTCATCTTCCGATTATTGTGGATCCCAGTCACGCTACTGGTGTTAGATCCTATGTAAAATCCCTTGCTATGGCTTCTGTTGCTGTTGGAGCAGACGGATTGATGATAGAAACTCATCCAAATCCCTCCTGCGCCTTATCCGATGGTCCTCAATCACTTAATTTCGAACAATTTAAGGATTTAACAAATGATTTAAGACCCTTAGTTCATCTGATGGGTAAGACTTTATAAATTCGTAAAAATAGATTATATTATTTAAAATAATATTTATTTGGACAGGAGGCTTTTATGGCAGATTTAAAGATTGGTTTTATTGGGTTCGGTTTGATTGGTGGTTCCATTGCTAAGGCTTTAAAAAAATATAATAATAAATATTACTTGTATGCCCTCGAATATCGTGAAAATCATCCCAGTCTCGATTTGCAAAAAGCCCTGTCCGATCAAGTATTGGACGAGATCACATCTTCCCTTAATCAAGGTTTTCCTGAGTGCGATATCATATTTTTATGCGCACCAGTCTTAAGTAATATTGAATATTTAAGCAAATTAAAACCCTTAATGAAGTCCACATGCATTTTAACGGATGTAGGAAGTGTGAAAAATAATATTCATGAGGCTGTTAAGGAAGTGGGACTAGAGGAACAGTTTATTGGTGGCCATCCCATGGCTGGGTCAGAAAAAACTGGTTATTCCAACTCCTATGCTCACCTTCTGGAAAATGCCTACTATATCCTCACACCCACAGATAAAACACCCAAGAAAAACATCTCTTGCTTATATCAGTTGGTGAAAAATATTGGAGCTATACCAATCCTTCTTGATGACAAGGAACATGATGAAATTACTGCTGCTATTAGCCATCTACCTCATATAATAGCGGCACAATTAGTCAACTTGGTACGAGAATCTGATGATAAAGAGGAAAAAATGCGCACCCTAGCAGCAGGAGGATTTAGAGACATAACTAGAATTGCTTCTTCCTCTCCCCTTATGTGGCAAAATATCTGTCTCACCAATTCCAAGAGCATACAAAGGCTGCTGGATCGCTACATAGAATCCTTAAGGTCTGTGTATCAAGCCTTAGATCATAAAGATGAAACATTTTTATATAAGTTTTTTGAAACGGCAGGGGAATATCGAGACCAGCTTCCCAGCAAAGCCTCTGGACTGGTGGGTAAAATCTATGAAATTTATCTGGATATTGTAGATGAAGCCGGCGCCATAGCAACAATTGCCACTTTACTAGCCAGCAATCAGATCAGTATTAAGAATATTGGTATTATTCATAGCCGTGAATTTCAAGAAGGTGTATTACGGATAGAATTTTATGATCAGAAGGCTACCGATAATGCAGTGACACTTTTGAAGAAATATAATTACAGGGTTTATGAACGATAGTGATTCCTTGGTTTTCCTGAAACTCTAGTACTAAAATTTTAGAACTTAATATTACTTAAAGATACATCTGCATGATTAGATAGGAGTATAAGTATGATATTAAAAAAAGCCAAATTCCTGAAAGGGATATTACAAGTACCTGGAGACAAATCCATATCCCATCGTGCCATCATGTTCGGTGCTCTAGCGAATGGAAAAACAGAGGTGACGAATTTTTTACAGGGCGCAGATTGCCTGTCTACCATACACTGTTTTCGTCAAATGGGAATCGAAATCGAAAGGAAAGAGGATTATGGAAGAATTTCTATCAAAGGAAATGGAATCTATGGATTACGAGAACCAAAAGATGCTTTAGACGTTGGTAATAGCGGTACAACCATGCGACTCCTTTCCGGCATACTTGCTGGTCAAAATTTTCCTGTGGTTCTAACTGGAGATGATTCCATTCAAAAAAGACCTATGGGTAGAATTATGACTCCGCTTACCATGATGGGGGCTGATATCAAAAGTCAGAGGAATAATGAAAGGGCTCCTCTTCTGATCAACTCGTCACAGAGTACTTCAAAATTACATGGAATTCACTGTCTCTCACCTGTAGCTTCCGCCCAGATTAAATCTTGTGTTCTGCTTGCCGGATTATACGCTGAAGGGGAAACTTCCGTGACAGAACCTGCCCTTTCTAGAAATCATACCGAACTTATGCTCACACAATTTGGAGCTAAGATACATTCAAAGGGTCACAAGGTAACCATATATCCAAACCCCCATCTTATCGGGCAAAAAATAAATGTCCCAGGGGATATTTCCTCGGCAGCTTATTTTATAGTAGCTGGACTCATAGTGCCTAATTCTGAAATATTGATTCAAAATGTAGGAATTAACCCTACCAGAGATGGTATCATCCGAGTTTGTCGTCAAATGGGGGCTGATATCCGTCTGGAAAATGTAAGGACGGACGGTGGAGAACCAGTCGCTGATATTCTCGTTCGACACAGCGAACTTCATGGAATTGAAATTGGAGGGGATATTATTCCTACTCTGATTGATGAAATTCCAGTCATCGCTATCTTAGCTTGTTTTGCAAAAGGACAGACCATAATAAAAGATGCAGCTGAACTCAAGGTCAAAGAGTCCAACCGCATCGATACCATGGTTGATAATTTATCAAAGATGGGGGCTGATATTCGTGCCACTGACGACGGAATGAAAATAACCGGTGGCAACCCCTTAAAAGGAGCCGTAATTGATAGCAAATTCGATCACCGAATTGCTATGTCCTTTGCCGTAGCCAGTCTAATGGCAGAGGGTGAAACTAAGATTTTAGATGCCAATTGTGTAGATATCTCTTATCCAAATTTCTACTCCCATCTAGATCAATTAAGTAAATAAGTATCAAAATCGGTACATAAGCTTGAGCTAGATTTAAGTTCTAGGCCAACCTTATGTACCATTTTT
>DUNZ01000179.1 GCA_012839085.1 Clostridiales bacterium | reverse complement strand
TGTCTTGCCTTATCTCTAGCTTGAGTAGCCCAAAATCTTACTTTAGTAATTCTCTCTTCATTATCAGAAACAAGCATCCCCCCACCAGAAGTAGTTATGATTTTATTTCCATTAAAAGAGAAGATACCATAATCACCAAAGGTTCCTGTATATTTACCTTTATAGGTTGTCCCAAGTGACTCCGCAGCATCTTCTATTAAAGTTACATTATGCTTCTTACATAACTCAACAATAGGATCCATATCTGCAGAAAGGCCATATAGGTGAACAACTAGAACTGTTTTTACTTCAGGATACTTTTCAAAAGCTGCTTCTAATGCTCCTGGATCCATATTCCAAGTTTCAAAATTACTATCTATAAAAACAGGAGTTGCATTTTGATATATGATTGGATTAGCTGTTGCTGAGAAAGTTAAGTCTTGGCAAAACACAATATCACCTTGTCCAACTCCTGCAGCTTTTAAAGCCATCTGAATAGCAGCAGTGCCAGCACTTAGTGCAGCAGCATGTTTTACACCTACTTTGGCAGCAAGTTCCTGCTCAAATCCATTTACATTTGGTCCTAGTGGTGCTATCCAATTAGTATCAAAAGCTTCCTTAATATACTCTTGTTCATATCCTTCATCGCTCATATGGGGTGATGAAAGCCATATTTTCTCTGCCATAATGGTTCCCCCTTACTATTATCTATTAAAATATGTATAATTCCATTTTTAAATCTATATTGATGTAATGTTTAACTACACTTTTGGGCATCCTATGATTGAATGGTCATACGTGTAACCATTCTGTAATAATCCAACTAAATATTCAACCTATAAAACCCTTGCAATTACTACATTTGCACCCTTGTTATTCTTTTCCGATACTCACGACGGTTCCATCATTCAATATTCTTATTATAATTTTGTTTTAGTTTTTGATCAATCTTATTTTCTTGTTAAATTCTAGAGTTTTACATTTCGTTTTACATTTTAGTTTATTCTTTTCTTTTATTACATACTTCTGTATATTTTTGCTTTATTTATCATTAGTATCTAGTTTTCTTATTCTAAAGCTCTAGTTTTTTGCTCTAATCTTCTATCTCTTTTTACAGCCCTATTTTTATTGCTCCTTTTTTATTGCTTAAGTGTTAAGTGTTTTATTACGCTCTTATATTCTGTTTTCCTTATTTAATCTGGTTGATTTCATAACCTCTCTCGGCAAGAATATCAAGCACGCTATAATCACTTACATAATGGGCGCTACCGACTACTACAAAATAAGTATTATTCCCTTCGGCTTGAAGCAAGTCATCGATATAATCTGCCATATGCTTATCTCTTTGGGTTAAAAGCTTATCATTAAACTCATCTATTAAGATTTGCTCTTCTTCTGAAATTTCATAGCTTGTATCGGTATACTCGCTTGCTTTACTCATTTCTAAGAAGCCTTCGATATCACCCTCACGCCAATATTCCAAGGAATTGTCTAAAACATTAGCTGCTACCGAAGTTTCACCTTCTAGAATATTGTAAATGGATATCAAGGTTGAAACCAGCAAATATTCTTCTAAATCATCTGAAAAGCTATCCAATACCTGTGCCTGGTAAGCATAACCTTCCAATTCATAGATTGGTTTTCCATAAAGCATAGCATCCAAGGTCAATTTCATATCAATGCCCAACTGTGCTGCCAAGCTTGCATCCGACTGATCTCCTGAATCGGTATAATTCAATCCGCTAAACATCGTATAAATGAACCAAGGCTTAAAGATTGCTATTTCATTTTCCGATATTCCAAACATAGCCGCTAATTCCATAACCATTTGGTAGGTCATATCTGATACATGATCCTTTAACGTGCTTCCATCGGTATACATAGCATAGGGAAGCATTTCAGCTGCACCATTGGTATTTAATAAATTCAATTCTACAAAAAGAGCATCGGATTTATGAAACGCCTCAAGAATCTTCTTACTTAAAGGATAGATATCATGGCTAGCCAGATGAATGGATCCTAGCATATATACGGTATTTCCCTGGGATTTTGCTTCCCAAAAGAAACCTTTGCTGGCTGCATCCAAAGCATCATATAAATAAGTTACCAAACGAGTGGCATAAACACAGGCTTGCTCTATAGTACAGCGATCTTCTAGGGCAAGTTCGTAAGGATTGCCAGTAAAGATCCCCTTTTCCACCATAAAATCAAGGGGTGAGCTAACAGCATCAAAGCCCAAGTCTATGGTATATCCATAACTGGACACTACTTGAAATAATACATCTAATACATTCTCTGCTGTAATAGGCTTATTCACAGAAATCCCATAAGACTCCGGATAAGCAGTCACACAATCGGTATTTAATATCTTGTATCTTAAGCCAGCCACCAAGATTCTTAACTGGGCTTCATTCATTGGGTCGGTTAATCCCTTCTCATACCAAGACAAAGGATAAATCCCATAGGTGTCGCCAACGATTAAGTCTGCTAAAGCCCAATCACTAAAGGTGCTTTTCTCTTGTGCTGCTATAGTTACCACTTCATTGGTATTGTTTTCAGCAGCTTGCACCACTGGTAGAGGTAATAGGCTAATACACAGAACCAGTGCTAGTAAAAATGATAAACGTTTTTTCATAATCATACCTTACCTTTTTCTTAAGAATCTATATACTCACAAGGAATATACTTATATATAACATGAAATCAAAGCAATATATTCACATGATTGCATTTATATACATGATATCCAAAATGTATCAATCTGTCAAATAGATTCGATTATAAATTTCTTCAATATTCTTGTTAAAATCAATTCCCAAAACCGCCATTTTTCGGATCCTCATATTTTTATAAGAACCCTTAATGGGAATACTCCACTGCTGTAATTGATATTTTGAATAAGAAGGAAGTTTTAAAATCTGTTCAAATATTTCCCCTTCTGTAAGATTTGTGGTAACCTGGGGCAGAATCTTATTCAGCATATGATGCAAGTCAATAATACTAGAATTCTTGATTTTATTAAATATAAGTTCCAAGACCTCTCTTTGCCTTGCGGTTCTACCAAAATCAGTACCGATGGATCGTATTCTTGCAAATCCTAACACTTGTTTTCCATTCATCATTTGTAGCCCAGGCTCCCTAATAATATCCTGATTCAAGTCTTCCCCTAGAAGATAATTAACTTCTCGAATAGATTCATTGGCATATTCCACTTCATCTTCGGATATATCGATGGAAATGCCTCCGACTGCATCTACAATATCAATAAAGGCAAAAAAATCTACGGAAATATATTTATCAATCTGAATTTTGAAGTTTTGCTTAATTGTCTCCATTAATAATTTGGCACCGCCGGAAGAATATGCTGAATTTAGACGATTATTCTTTTTCCCCGGTATTTCAAGATAAATGTCCCGAAGCAATGATGTGGCGGTTATTGTTTTATTCTTCTTATTAATGGAAACAAGAATCATGGTGTCCGAACGCCCTCTTTCCTGACTCGACCTTGCATCCCGGCCAATTAGGAGAATATTGAAAACATTTTTATCTTCCATGATCGGAATGCTCTCGTCCTCAATGTTTTTCCTAATGGCTTCCTCATATTCATAGATTTCATCATAACCTTGTTCCTTAAGGAGATTTTCATCTATTTTATCCATATCTAAAGAACTCGTTATCTGGTTATCATTTTCATCCTCGCTGATACTTAGGGACTTACTAAAGCTCATGTATCGATCCTCTTGAGACTGACCCCCATAGTTATCATAGTCTAACTCCTCATCATAAAAATCAAACTCATCCTCCAGATCATCCTCAATCTCATATTCCATCATTTCTTCCTCTTTTGGATTAATGAGGTTCATTTTACTTATGTAATTATGAATAATGAAATAGCCAACCATACATAAAATGATTATCAGTGATACCAAGCTGATTCCTGATACAAGAATTATCTTTTTAATATTTAGGTTTTTTAATTTTTTATAGATTTTGTGAAAAAAGTTTTCTAATTTCATTACGATACCACCTATCATTTTAATCTTGTAAATACTTTTGTAAATATTTTACATTTTAAAATGATAGCATAGTCGTAATGCAAAATCTATAAGGCTAGTTTAACTTTCAAATATTTCGTAAGTGATATTTTTATCTATCTTGGCACTATACGACACTCCACTTGTCGCCTATGTAAGAATTACCAAACCATTTGTCTATATACAAATGATTTGGTAATATAATATTACTCACTTCGAAGCGCTTCCACTGCATCCTTTTTGGCTGCCATTTTGGCTGGAATATGTCCCCCGAGCATGGTAAGAATCGTACTAATTGCAACTAGGATTACTCCATGGGACAACTTTAACTGGGCCACCCTTTCCAACTCTGTGGCATTGTAAATCATTGAGTTAATGGGAAAGGTGAGAAGCCATGCGATAAGAATACCTAGGGTTCCGGAAAAGACACCCAAAATAAAAGTCTCAGCATCAAAGACACGAGCTATGTCTTTCTTTCTTGCCCCCAGTGCTTTTAAAATACCGATTTCTTTGGTTCTTTCCAGTACAGAGGTATAAGTTATGATACCAATCATAATTAAGCTAACAATCAGTGCTGTGGAGGAAAATGCAATCAGTACCATGGTGATACCATCCATAATTCCACTGGTCATACCAGTAATGGTGTCCGCCAAGTCTGTATAAATCACCTTGTCTTCATCCGATTCAACATTTTCATTATATTTGTCCAAATATGCTAGAATCTCATCCTTGGTATCAAAGTTGATTGGATAAATATAAATCATATATGGAATGGCATTGCCACCCAAGTAGCTAAGCATTTGCTCCTTTCCCGCTTCATCCAACTTCTCCATGGTTAGTATATTAAGATCGCTTTCTTTCTGCTTCTTTACAATCTCAGAATCCTTGGATATTTCAATAATTCTTTGGGCTAAGGCATCACTATAGGCTAGGCCTTCCGAGACAACTGGAAAGGTTACATTTTCCTTAGCACGAACAATACCAACAATGGTCAAGTCCATATTATCTTTGGCTTCATATATCGTATCAAAATCCGTGTTTATGGTATATCCACCATATTCTGTAGGCATATAATAGTCATCATTCATTACCGCTTTTAACTTAATACCAACTAAATCCTCAAATTTAATACGATCAATCTCAGAAATATCAAAGCCCAATTCCTCTGCCACCGTATTGGCCATGCGGTTCTTATTATCAACCACAAGAACCAGTTCTGTTTCATCTTGTGGATAGCTTCCCGCTAGAACATTATAATTATCTTCAATATAACTGAGGCCTGATAGCTTGGTTGGATAAGAGGTAAATTGTAATTTTTCAGATCGTACCTGTGCGACCTCATCCTCTTTTTTCATTAAAAGATTGAGACCAACCGTTCTCGTATAGCCAATACTTTTGGCAATGGAGGGATCTAGGTCTTCCAGATACTCTAAGTAATCCTGAGTAAACTTATTGGTATGGAGGGCGATTCGTTCCTCTCGATCATAGAGAAATACTTCATCGGAATCTACAAACTCTTGCTTACCAGTCATCATATCCTTCATTTCTTCTGACCGTTCCCGAAAAGCTTCCGCATCAAACTCCTGGGTCTGCTTGGAGATCAAAATAGGAAATTCCGTCATAGCATCCGATTGGAAGTCATCAATTTGCATTTGAAAACCTACGGATAAACTCAATATCAAGGCTATTCCTATAATCCCAATACTAGAAGCAAAACCTGTTAAAAATGTCCGCCCTAACTTTGTACGAATATTATTAAATGATAAACGAAGGGCTGTAAAGAAACTCATACTGGTCTTCTTTAATTGGAATCTATCATCGGACTGTATCTGTGTATAAGGATTGGTATCAGAGATTACTTTTCCATCCGAAAACTCTACAATACGATCTGCATATTTGTGAGCCAGCTCAGGATTATGAGTAACCATAATCACCAACTTATCTGCTGCTACTTCCTTAATCAAATCCATAATTTGAACACTGGTTTTCGAATCCAGGGCACCGGTTGGCTCGTCACAGAGTAAAATGTCTGGATTATTTGCCAGAGCTCTTGCAATTGCCACCCTCTGCATCTGCCCTCCGGACAATTGATTGGGCTTTTTATGGATATGATCTTTTAAACCCACTTGTTCCAATACTTCCAAAGCTTTTTTATGCTTCTCACTTCTTGAAACTCCACTTAAGGTCATGCCCATCTCTACATTGGCTACAATACTCAGATGGGAGATCAAATTATAACTTTGAAATACAAAACCGATGGTATTATTTCGATAAGCGTCCCAGTCTTTATCTTTAAAATGTTTTGTAGACTTTCCATTAATAATTAAATCTCCGGAATCATAGCGGTCTAGTCCACCGATAATGTTCAAACAAGTTGTTTTCCCAGAACCACTGGCTCCGAGAATTGCTACAAACTCTTTCTTTCGGAAAGAAAGTGAAATCTCGTCCAAAGCTTCTGTGGTAAAATCTCCTACGGTATAGGATTTTCTAATTTTCTTTAACTCAAGCATGCTATATCCTTTCGTATCCATTCTTCATAAACTAGTGTAAGTATATTGTTAGTATTTCTTGATGTCAATATTATCTCATTTTATTTAAGTTTATTTTAATCTAGCTTTAATTTTATAAGATAGTATAAAAATCCGCATCCAAAGACCTTGCAAGACTTTATGATGCGGATTTATTGTTTAGTAATTTACTGTTTGTATTACCCAAACTACCTTTGTTACTTTTAAATGTATACTTTTACATTTTACTTGTATTTTTACTTATATATTTTACTATTATTTTTGCTATATTTTATTACATATATTTTTCACTTATATTTTTCACTTATATTTTTTACTTATATTTTTTACTTGTATTTCTTTACTTGTATTTTATTACTTATATTTTATTACACTTACTTTTTACTTTTAGAGTAAGAATCTTTGCTCTATTTTACATCTTTTATGCTGAAGCTGATTCTTCCCATCTTATCTTGGCCAAGGCAAACCACCCTAACTTTATCCCCCAGGGTAAGCACATCTTCTACACGATTAATTCTTTCTTTTGAAATCTTAGAGATATGAACCATACCTTCTTTGCCTGGAGCAAACTCGATAAATGCACCGAATTCTTTGATAGAAATTACTTTACCTTCGTAAATCTTACCTTCCTCAAAGTCAGTAACAATCATCTCAATCATATGCAGTGCTCGATCAATGCTTTCCTTATCTACTCCACATACAGATACAGCGCCTTCATCGGTGATGTCAATCTTAACACCTGTCTGCTCAATAATAGAATTGATGGTCTTACCTCTTTGTCCAACCACTTCACCAATCTTAGCTGGATCCATCTTAATCTGCTTAATCTTTGGTGAATAAGGTCCAACTTCTTTTCTAGGTTCGGAAATAACCGAAGCCATAACTTCATTAAGGATATAAGTTCTAGCTTCTTTGGTTTGATAAATGGCTTTTTCAATAATTTCTCTAGTCAAACCATTGATTTTAATATCCATCTGGATTGCTGTGATACCTTTGTGGGTACCGGCAACCTTAAAGTCCATATCGCCAAAGAAATCTTCTAGACCCTGGATGTCAGTTAAAATAATATAATCATCATCTGCATCACCAGTTACAAGACCTACGGAAATACCAGCAACCATTGCTTTAATCGGTACACCAGCTGCCATCAGTGACAAGGTGGATGCACAGATACTTGCCTGGGATGTGGAACCATTGGACTCTAAAACCTCGGATACCGTACGAATTGCATAAGGGAATTCCTCCTCGCTAGGAAGAACTGGAACTAGGGCTTTTTCTGCTAATGCACCGTGACCGATTTCACGTCTTCCAGGTCCTCTTGAAGGTCTAGTTTCACCTACAGAATAGGAAGGGAAATTATAATGATGCATATATCTCTTACCAGTTTCATTTTCATCAATTCCATCTAGCTTCTGAATTTCAGCCAAAGCACCTAAGGTTGTCACAGTTAAAACTTGTGTCTGTCCACGGGCAAACATGGCAGAACCATGGGTTCTTGGTAAAATATCAATTTCTGCAGCCAATTTACGGATTTGATTCATGTCTCTTCCATCGGGACGTTTTTTATCCTTAAGAATCATCTTGCGGACGGTATTTTTCTCAAATTTATATACAGCCTCCGGAATCAAAGGTAGCCAATCTGGATTCATCTCTTCATAACGAGCTTCCAATTTTTCTGTAATCTCTTTAATATTCGCTTCTCTTACTTGTTTTTCATCAGTAAATACTGCTGTTTCCATTGCTTCAGGAGTAATGAAGTTTACCATATCTTCATACAAATCTGCTGGAATCTCGAATTTTTCATAATCATGTTTTGGTTTTCCGCACTCCGCTACAATGGTATCAATAAATTCAATTACCTTCTTATTCAATTCATGGGCTGCAAAAATTGCCTCAATCATCTTCTCTTCTGGAATTTCATCAGCCCCTGCTTCAATCATAATAACCTTATCCCTAGTAGAAGCAACGGTAAGGGATAGGGTTGATTGTTCTCTCTGAGCAGAGGTAGGGTTAAATACCAATTCTCCATCGACCATTCCCACCATGGTGGATGCCGTAGGTCCATCAAAAGGTATATCAGAAATACAGGTTGCAATTGAGGATCCTAACATTGCTGTTAATTCTGGTGAACAATCCTGGTCAACACAAAGAACCAGATTGTTTAAGGTTACATCATTTCTGTAATCCTTGGGGAATAAGGGTCTCATAGGACGGTCAATCACACGGGAGGTAAGAATTGCATTTTCAGAAGGTTTTCCTTCTCTCTTAATAAATCCTCCTGGTATTTTACCTACCGCATATAATTTTTCTTCATATTCCACACTTAAAGGGAAGAAGTCAATTCCCTCTCTTGGTTTGTCGGAAGCGGTTGCTGTTGATAATACAACGGTATCACCGTAATGCATGAAAGCAGCCCCGTTCGCTTGTGCCGCCACTCTACCGATATCAACTCTAAGAGTTCTTCCGGCTAATTCCATTGAAAAACTTTTGTACATATTTTGTTCTCCTTTTTCTTATTTTGCCAGAGCTGGAGGCACCGAAACAACTGAAAAATCTACCGATGACTAAAGTTCAATAAACTTTTCAGTAGTCTCGGGATGTCCTCCATCATGACTCTAACCATCATATTATAACATTATTATTACCAATATGCTACAAATTTTTTCATGAAATAACCAGAGTATTTATTTACCTGTTATGAAGTCAAAAAAATCCCACAGAAAGCAAGACTGCTCCTCTGTGGGATAGCTTAAAGGTTTTACTATTTTCTTAAACCTAAACGTTCAATAAGTGCACGATATCCTTCGATATCCTTTTTCTTTAAGTACTCAAGTAAACCTCTTCTTTGACCAACCATTTTAAGAAGACCTCTTCTTGAATGATGATCCTTCTTATTCTTTTTTAAGTGCTCAGTTAACTCAGAAATTCTTGCTGTTAAAAGTGCAATCTGAACTTCAGGTGAACCTGTATCCTCAGGTGTTCTACCAAAATTCTTAATAATTTCTGCTTTCTTTTCTTTGCTAATCATGTTGTATCCTCCTTTTATTATAATCGCCAAATACTAAGAAATAGGTCGGAGTGTCCTACAACCGAGTATTGGCTTAGACTACTATGGTATAGTAACACAGAATAATTTTATTGTAAACAATTTTTTAATAAATATAACATTTTCATTGTTACTTTCATTCCTATCTAAAATTATCCTGTAAAACTGCCTAGTTGGTCTTATGTAGAATGATCCTGTGGATACTACGAAATCTACTGTATGTGTAATCATCCTTTGGATACTGCGAAATCTACTGTATATGTAATCATCCTTTGGATACTACGAAATCTACTGTTATATGTAATCATCCTATGGATACTGCGAAATCTACTGTATATGTAATCATACTTTGGCTACTACGAAATCTACTGTTATGTGTAATCATCCTATGGATACTGCGAAATCTATTGTATATGTAATCATCCTTTGGATACTACGACATCTACTGTATATATATAATCATCCTGTGGATAATACGAAATCCACTGTTATGTGTAGTAATCCCCTGATTACTGTTGATTTTGATTGTTGGCTGGCATCGAAGGCTGAACTGGTGCCTGCTGAGCTGGTTGTTGTGGTTGTTGCACTGGCTGTGCCGGCTGTTGATATGGTGGTTGATTGTACATACCTTGTTGATTGTTCTGCTGATATGGCTGTGCCACAGGTTGACCCGGATTCTGATACATGGGTTGTACCGGCTGACCAGCCTGTTGATATGGTGGCTGATTGTAGATTGGTTGTTGGGGTTTTTGTTTTGGTTTTGGTGTCCCCTCTCCTAAAATGTTGGAGATAAAACCAATGGGTTTATCCTTTTTCAATAATGCAAGCAGTATAAAGATAAAATAAATAACAATTGCTGCAATTTGAATCAGAGCCAATCCATATGTAATAAAATTATTACGAATATTAATACTATTTAATGCCCTATTGCCAAACAAAAAATTATTTAGATTAAAATCCTCTGAGTAAGTTGTATAGTTTGGAGTTACAAAGCTTAGTAAGTTGTTTATAAAGTCAAAGCCTAAGTAAACCAAATTAAAAAGAAAACTGATCACATAAGATTTCTTAACAGCTACTTTAACTGCATCATCAAAATCAAAAGAAAATACAAGGGCAGCAAAGATAACTGCTACCAGTAAATTACTAAGCCGATTACTCATCGAATATCCAATAAAATATGCAAACAAAGTAAGTAGCACAGTAGGCAAACCAAAATTCTTTTTTTCAAAGATCTTATTCATAGAAAATCTCCTTTCGACACCACGTTTATTTATACCATATTACCATATATTTAAAACTATGGCAACAAATTATATATAAATCAACAATGTTCAACCCCTTAGCAATGACTAGTATCAAGTCTAGAAATTGTGTCTCTTATTTCCCGCTATACTCCGCCTTGTCAATTAAATTACCACAGGTGGCAAAGATGACTCCTGTAATCAAGACACAATATACGGTAAAAGGCAAGGTCACCAAAAATTGTAAAGCATCCGGCAATACAAATGCCGCCACAGCTGAAACCGCTATGGGAGGTGCCAGGAATATAAACATAAGGAAGAGGCTTAACAAGGCTTGAACGGTTTGATTGGGTTGCCCACCTAAGACTCTTTGATAAAAAATCGTTAAACTGACAAATAATGCTCCGGATGCCGTATATGCAAGAGCAAAAAAGAGACAGGTCAAAGGATCTTGAAGGCCTACTACTGCCATTGTGGTAAACATCAAAAATCCATCAACCCCATGCTTTAAAAATGAAGTTAGGGAGGCAAAAAAGACCTTTTTTACCGATTTTTCAGGGATCATATAAATATATGGCCGGGTCAACTCATCCTTTAATTTGCCCATAACCGTATAAAAAAACTGAATGTAAACTGCAGATCCCAGAATAATATAGGAAGTTCCTTCCCCCACACTTTTCAAATTATATCCAAGGATGGCCACAGCTGCACAAAGAAATATGGTATAACCATTGATAAAAACAAATCTACTGCTTCGTTTCAACTCTAAAAGGTGCTTGTAGAAAATCGTAATAGAACCATTTCCCTTTAGGAAAGCATCCTCTTCTTCCCTCACCTTTACTTTACGTTTCCTTTGAACACTAACCCCGGTTGATCCCTCCTTGGCTGCCCTAACTGCTTGAAAGGTCATTTCCGTAGAGATTAATACATCCTCATAATAATCTGCTTTTCCAGCCGTTAATAATAGAATAATCAGTAAGGAAAATACTCCAAATAAGACCAAGGATATCACAAGGTAAGTAAGAATCCCTTCTGCAATTCCCTGAAAGAACATCATAGACCATCCTGCCACCGGGAAGTAAGCAAACCATGGTTCCTCAATTAATCGATATGCAGCCTGTAAAAAACTGATTTGCTCCCGATTGTTTATCCATAAAACATATAGGAGTAAGATACCAATCGATACATAGATTATGGTCTTAACTAATTTTTTTCTTTGTGGATTACCATTACTAAAAATATAAATTCCTATGGCTACCAATTGTCCAAAAAAAACCATAACCGCATAGATAAAGAATAGGGCTAAGATTTCTTTCATCCCAAAGCCAAAATGCATCCTTAAATTCACTACCTGGAATAAGATAAAAAAAGATGCCAAAAGTGCCTTACCCATGGAACTAACTAGACCATATAACAAAATCTTCTTTGTAGAAATGGGCGCCACAAATAAGAGTCCTACATCTGCCATAGTGAACAAGGTAGAACCCGTGGAAAGGCCAGTATTTGCAAATGAAACAAGATACATAAGTCCAAAGCCTACGATAATCAAATAGATCATCCTGGGATCAGAAAAATCTACTCCTGTTTCTATATTATCTGCAAAAAGCAAATAAACCATGGATAAGATCATAAAGCCAAATATAACAATATAAAGTATCATTAAGCCTGGCCTCTTCCTTAAGGCTAGGATACGATTTTTTATTAATTTTCTTAAGAGGTAAGTCAATGCTTTCATTGGATTTGCTCGCCTCCCGTACTCATCTTATCCTTTTCGGTAATCTGGAAATATAAATCCTCCAGTTTTTCATTGGTACCCATTATTTCAGCTCTAGTTCTACGAGCGGCAATTTTGCCATCCATCATAATATTGGTGCTATCCCAAAATTCAGAGACACTGTCTAGCATATGAGTACTGATCAGGATAGCTTTTCCTTCATGCTTCATCTCCATAATTAAATTCTTTAATTCTTTAATCCCATGGGGATCCAGACCTACCATGGGTTCATCAAACAAAATCACCTTAGGATTCGGTAGTAGGCCACAACAAATACTAAGCTTTTGCAGCATTCCTTTGGATAATTCACTTCCGGTCTTTTTCTTCTTATCATCTAGCTCAAAACGTACCAGTAACTCTTCTGCCCGATCCTTCCAATTCACCAAGGAATAGGCTCTGGCAATAAATTCTAAATGCTCCCATACCGTTAACATATCGTATAGAGCCGGAATCTCAGGAACATATCCTAAATCTCTTTTGGCTTCAATAGATTTATTTTCATTACCACAGATAAAAATATTCCCTTCAAATTTCAATAGACCGGCAATACATTTAATTAAGGTGGATTTACCAGCGCCATTGGGTCCTAGGAGAATTGAAATCTCTCCCGGTTGAATCTCAAGACTGACCCGATCATTAGCAACTAATTTTCCGTACCTTTTTGTAACTTCCATAATTGATAACATAATCTTTTCCCCCCAATCCTAAGAGTAATTTTGTAAACTTAGAATTTACCCTTGGTAATTAGAAAATTAAAAATATTACGAATACTATTTTTCTTACATGACAGATTTGGTATATTATACCTCATTGTCAAATAAATATCAAGAAAATGTCTGAGATTAGCTTCATCCAGCAAAATATTTCTTAGCTATTAAAATATCCTGATGCATCTTTTCTTTTAGCTCTTCTATGGTATCAAATTTAAGTTCCGGTCTTTGATAATTATATAATTCAACCATGATTTCTTTCCCATACAAATCCTGATCAAAATCAAAGATATAGGTTTCCACGCCCTTTTGCTTTTCTTCCCCGACCGTAGGTTTATACCCAATATTGGTTACTCCCTCATAGGCAACTCCATCAACGATAGTTTTTGTGGCATAAACTCCACAAGGAGGGAGTAGTTTATTACTCATGGGAACTAGATTCACCGTAGGCATTCCAAGAGTTCTTCCAATTTTCCTACCATGCAATACTTTCCCCATGATAAAATAAGGCTGCCCTAGCATTTCATTGGCATCCTTAATATTTCCCTCTTTTATCTTATTTCGAATCGATGAACTACTTATAATTTCATCCTTCCAAGTTCTCTTTTCGCAAGCAATTAATTGATAGCCGTATACATTTTCATATTGTTTTAAGAGCTCAATATCCCCTCTTCGGTTACGGCCAAAACGAAAATCATTACCAACTACGATAACTTTGGCATCCATTTGCCCTACCAGAATATCCTTAATAAAGTCCTCTGGCTCAATGCTTCTGGTAGCTTCTGTAAATGGATAAGAAATCAAAACATCCATATCCATCTGTCTTAACTTGGCTACTTTTTCATCTTCACTATAAATCATTTCAAATTCTTTATCGGAAAACAGATTCCCCGGGTGATATAAGAAGCTAAACATGATAGCCAAATATCCCAGCTGCTTAAAAGATATGACTTTATCCAAGAGAAGCTGATGCCCCAAATGAATTCCATCAAACTTACCCAGAGTCACTGCACTATTTCTAAATTTAAAGTTTGTATTTCCTGCGATATATTCCATGGTTCCTCCATCTATGATAAAAACATTTTTATAGGCACATAAGAGTTCTTTTTAGAATCAAACTGATAAATACCTACAAATGTATCATAAGAATCGTAAACTCGTACCCAACCATCTGTGAAATCTTTGTTTCCTTCCATCAAATGTTTCTCTCGAAAGGGATTTCCATTATAGATTAGTTTTTGATATTCCTTAGCAACTATTTTCTTGGGATAGCTTAAGAACATGGCATCCAGAGGTATTATATAATCCCCCAACTTGTTTTCTTTTGCTAGCTTTTCAATCTCTGATAACTTAAGAGCATTGTCCAAATGAAAGGATCCCACAGCTGTTCTTAGAAGGCTTTTCATAGCAGCCCCACAGCCTAGCTTCTCACCAATATCATGAAGCAGGGTTCTGATATAGGTACCCTTGCCACAATCTACCGATACAGTTACCTCATGCTCTTTTAAATTCATTTGCAGAATACGAATATCATATATTTTAACGAGTCTTCTCTTTCTTTCGATCTCCTTACCTTCTCTAGCCAACTCATATAGTTTTTTACCATCCACCTTAATGGCAGAATACATAGGAGGAAGCTGCATATATTCTCCGATAAAACTTTGAATAGCAGAGATGACTTCTTCCTCCCTAAGATTTACCTCAGAGCTAGTAAGTACTTGTCCAGTCAGATCTTGGGTATCTGTGGTCACTCCCAGTTTCATCACTGCTTCATAAGTTTTATCTTTATCAGTAATCATATCTACCAGCTTGGTAGCTTTTCCGATACAAAGGGGTAATACTCCTTCCGCATCTGGATCTAGTGTTCCAGTATGTCCAATTTTCTTCATTTTAAGTATACCTCTCATTTTTGCTACTACATCATGAGAGGTATATCCTTTTTCCTTATATACATTTATGATCCCATTGATCATTGATGCGCTCCTTGTACTGTTGTTAATTTAAACTTTGCTTATTCATCATAAACTATCCAGTTCCTTCAGCTGGTGTTCCACCTGTACCATCAAATTATTTACAACATCATGGTAGGAACCCATTAAGGAACATCCTGCTGCCCGGATATGACCGCCTCCACCAAAATATAGGGCGATCTTACTAACATTTACCTCTCCATTGGATCGTAAACTAACTTTAAATTCTTGGGGTTTTGTTTCATATATAAATACAGCAACTTCTACCCCTTTTACAATTCGTAGCTGATCAATAATTCCATCCAAATCCGAATGATTCACTTGATACAAATCCATTAACTTGCGGCTTACGGAGGAAACGATAACCTTCCCCTGTAACATCAAAATACTTTCCATGAGGCAACGGCCAAGAATCTGATTTTGCAAATAGGTCTTGGCATAGAAAGATTCATCGATCAGCTTTGAAAAGTCAATTCCTTTGCTAATTAATTTTCCTGCAATCTCCATTGTTTTTTGTGATGTATTGGAATGTTTAAATACACCGGTATCATGAATGATACCCACATACAAGGACTCTGCTATCTCCTTGGTGATTTTTTCTTCCTCCAAGAGGTCAAATAGCACCTCACAGGTGGAGGAAGCACTCGGTACGATGTGATTTACCGTAGCAAAGCCAGGATTACTGATATGATGATCAATATTCAAAGTTTTATGCGCTGTTTCATAATATTTGATTGCTTTTCCTAATCGATCCAGACTTCCACAGTCCAAGGAGATAAACAAATCATAAACCTTATCAGAATCATAGGTATGTTTGATATCCTTGGCTCCTGTTAAACAATGAAATTCCTTGCCGAAGGGCTCCAAATATACATCAACCGATTCCACTCCAAATTCATCACCATATGCCCTTAGATATTGATATAGAGCCGTACAGGAGCCGACACAATCCCCATCCGGTCGAATATGGCCGGCAATTACAATATTTTTAACACCTTGTAATATTTCACTTATGTTATCCATAGGCTTTTATCCTCTTAAAGTTTCCTTATCAATCCCTTGTTTCAGAATATCCCTAGTTTCTAATCCTTCACTACTTTCAGAACCCTCACTGCTTTCTGATCCTTCACTTCTTTCAGAATTGCACTGTTTCTGATTATTCACTGCTTTCAGAAACCTCACTGCTTTCTGATCCTTCACTTCTTTCAGAGTTTCACTATTTCTGATTATTCACTACTTTCAGAAACCTCACTGCTTTCTGATCCTTCACTGGTTTCAGACGAAACACTGCTATTGTTTTTATTGACTTCATCGATTAATTTTGACATATTAACGCCATATTCGATGGAATTATCAATGATAAAGGTGAGCTCGGGAGTATTTCTTAAGTTTAAGGTTTTGGCTAATTGTCCTCTCATAAAAGATGCTGCGCTTTTTAATCCCTGACGGGTGGCTTCCTTAGATTCCTCATCCCCCAAAACACTGATATATACTTTTGCTGTTTTTAAATCTGGGGCTACATCCACACTAACCACTGAGGTCATTGGATTGATTCTAGGATCTTTGATTTCCCTACTAATCAGATTACTAAGCACTTTTTGCACTTCACCATTGATCCTGGTGTTTTTAATACTATTTTTTCTCATATTAATCACCGCACCTTTCTGTCATAGTACCCTTATAGTACTTTACAAAGTGTTTGCCTAAGCTACCTTTGCTGACTCTGCTGCTTTTGCTAATATTACAGCTCTTGCTGCTACTGCAGCTTTTGCTAAAGATCACAGCTTTTACTGCTATTGCAGCTTTTGCTAAAGATCACAGCTTTTACTGCTACTGCAGCTTTTGCTAAAGATCACAGCTTTTACTGCTACTGCTACTTTTGCCAATATTACAGCTTTTACTGCTACTGCTACTTTTGCCAACATTACAGCTTTTGCTGCTTTTGCTGCTTTTGCTACCTTTGCAGACTAGGCCATCTAAGCTGCCCCTTACCTAGGCACCTCTTCCATAATATAAAGTTCAACTCGGTCGCCTTCCTTAAGGTCATTAAACTTCTCAAATACAAGACCGCACTCATATCCAGCTGCAACCTCTTTCACATCATCCTGGAATCTCTTCAGGGATGCTAAGTTACCCTCAAAGATCTGTTTCTTATCTCTGGTAATTCTAGCTTTACAACCTCTTTGAATTTTACCATCCAATACATAGGAACCTGCGATGGTACCTATTCCGGAAGCTTTAAAGGTCTGGCGTACTTCTGCATGACCAATTACCTTTTCCTCATATACCGGATCTAACATACCCTTCATAGCTGCTTCCACATCATTAATTGCATCGTAGATTACACGGTAAAGTTTTACATCTACATTTTCTCTATCGGCTGTTTCTTTTGCTGCACTATCTAGTTTTACGTTAAAGCCAATGATAATCGCATTGGATGCACTAGCTAATTTTACGTCAGATTCATTAATCGCACCAACGCCACCATGGATGGCTCTTACGGCCACTTCATCATTGCTTAATTTGATAAGACTTTGTTTCATGGCTTCCACAGAACCTTGAACGTCAGCCTTGATAATTAAGTTCAATTCTTTAATATTACCAGCTTTGATCTGGGAGAATAGACCATCTAAGGAAAGTCTTGCTTTGGTTTCCGCAATTAGTTTCTCCTTACTTTGAGAAATAAATGCTTCTGCAATAGTTCTTGCCTCTTTCTCATTATCGGTAGAGATTACGATTTCACCTGCATCGGGAACACCGTTCAAACCTAAAATTTCTACAGGTGTAGAAGGAGTTGCCACTTTTACTCTTCTACCCTTATCATCCATCATTGCACGGACTCTACCATAGGAAGATCCGATTACAATGTTGTCTCCCACATGTAGGGTACCCTTCTGAACAAGGATGGTAGCGACAGGGCCTCTACCTTTATCCAATTGTGCCTCGATTACAATACCCCTTGCATTACGATCAGGGTTGGCCTTTAACTCAGCCATCTCAGCTGATAAAATAATCATTTCAAGAAGTTGATCGATACCTTCTTTGGTATGAGCAGACACTGGAACAAAGATGGTATCTCCACCCCAATCCTCTGCTATTAATTCGTATTCCGTAAGTTCTTGTTTTACTCGTTCGATATTGGCACTAGGTTTATCTATCTTATTAATAGCAACAATAATCTGAACACCAGCTGCCTTTGCATGGCTAATGGCTTCCACGGTCTGAGGCATAACACCATCATCTGCCGCTACAACCAGAATTGCAATGTCAGTAGCCTGAGCTCCTCTCATACGCATAGAAGTAAATGCTTCATGGCCTGGGGTATCCAAGAAGGTAATCTTTTCTCCATTCACCTCAACCATATAGGCACCAATGTGCTGTGTGATTCCTCCTGCTTCTCTAGTTGTTACATGAGTTTCACGGATTGCATCAAGGAGAGAAGTTTTACCATGGTCAACATGACCCATAACACATACAACCGGAGGACGTTTCTCTAGTAAAGCTGGATCTTCCTCTTCTTCTTTTAATAACTCCTCTACTTCATTAACAACGACTTCTTTTTCCGCTATGATATCATACTCCAAAGCGATTTCTTCTGCTTCTTCAAAGGTGATTTCCTGGTTTACAGATACCATTTTACCTGCAAGGAAAAGTTTCTTAACTAAAGCAGCACCGGTCATCTTCATTTTTTCCGCTAATTCTCGAATGGTGATTACCTCAGGAAGAGTAATAACTTTAATATCTTCCTCTGGCTTTTCAACTGGCTTTGGCTGAATAAACTGTCCTTTTTTCGGAGCCAGCTTACTCTTTTTAATATCATCGATTTCAAAATCGTCATCTTTAATTACTGCTTTATCTTTATAAGATTTCTCTTTATTGATTCGATCTCTATTTCTCTTGTTGCTATAATCATTTTTCTCAGCAACTTTTTGATCTAAGATCTGTTGATCAAAATTCTTTCTTTCATTACTTCTTCCAGGACCACGCTTGCCTTGAGATTGAGATCTGTTTGCGTATGCTGGCTTATCATCCTCATCCTTTTTGAAATTATCAAAGCCTCCTCTAGGAGCATAGCCCCCCGCTGGTCTTTGATTATTCTGTCTGGAATAGTTACTCCCTTGGTTGGAGTAAGAACCACGGTTGTTTCTTTGTCCTGCTTGACCTTGTTGTCCAGCACCGCCTTGAGTTCTTTGACCGGATCCTGTGCCTTGACTTCTATTCGCCCCTTGGGATCTTTGACCATATGCTGTTCCTTGATTTCTAGTCCCCTGATATCTTTGACCAGAACCGGTTTGATTACCTGCTGGTCTTTGGGTGCGATTTCTGTTTCCAGTCTGTCCTTGTCTTACAGTTCCTTGACCGGATGGTCTTTGTGTTGTACTCTGTCCTTGATTATTGTTTTGTTTTTCTTGTCCTGATTGTGTTTGTTGCATAGATTTCATTCTGCTAATATTTGCTGTCCTTTCTCCTGAATGACTCTGACCTGATATGCTACGCTGACTTTGGTTTCCCTGAGGTCCTTGCTGCACAGGTCTCATTCCACTTTGACTTTGATGGGATGGTCGGTTTCCTACTACCTGAGGTTTTGAGCCCCCTTGACTGGTTCCTTGGCTTACATTTTTCAAAAAATGTTCCTTAACCAAGTTTATCTCTCTATCTTCAAGATTACTACTATGAGTCTTTTTAATACCCAAAGATTTCTCTAAAAAATCCTGAATGTCCCTGCTTTCTATGGAGGAGGATCCACCCCGTTTTTCATTTATATAATTCTTAAGTTCAAATACTTTCATTTTTGCCATACTTACTACCTCCGTTATTTTCTCACTGCATCATTTTCAGTTGCTTTTCTATTGCATCTGCTAAGCCTTTGTCAAGCACTGCTAAAGAAGCACGGATTTCTTTACCCATTGCATGGCCCAGCTTATCTTTTTCACCAAAAAAGTAAATCGGCACTTTATAGTAAGTACACATATTGGTAAACATTTTCTTAGTATTGTCTGAAGAATCTTCAGCGACAATCACCAAAGATGCTCTATGTTCTTTCACTGCCTTTTCCGTAGAGAATTCACCGCTTACAAGATTACGGGATTTCGTTGCTATTCCTATTAGGTTATATACCTTCTTTGTTTCCGGATTCAAGCACCATCATCTCCTTTTGCAGCTTTTCTATCACTTCATTAGGAATCTTGACCTTTAAAGAGCGTTCCAATCCTTTTGTTTGAATTGCCTTTCGTAAACATTCAAAAGAATTGCAAATATAGGCTCCCCGGCCATTCTTCTTACCTGTAGAGTCAATAGTGATTTCTTCTTCTGGAGTTTTTAGCACCCGAATTAATTCCTTCTTGCCCTTCATCTCTCCACATCCGGTGCACATTCTCAATGGAATTTTTTTTGCCATTTATATCACTTCCTTAATATGCATCACTTTGCGATTCACTCTTTATATCGATTTTATATCCAGTTAATTTAGCAGCAAGTCTTGCATTCTGTCCTTCTTTTCCAATGGCAAGGGATAACTGAAAATCTGGAACAATAACCCTTGCACTCTTTTCTTCTTCATCAACAAAGACTGATATCACCTTGGCAGGACTTAGTGCATTCTCGATTAGGGCTGCCGGATCATCACTCCAGTTGATAATATCAATTTTTTCATCTCTAAGTTCTCTTACGATAGCATTTACTCTTGCTCCGTTTAATCCTACACATGCTCCTACTGGATCTACATCTGGATCGTTACTCCACACGGCAATCTTAGTCCTAGAACCTGCTTCTCTAGCTATGCTTCTGATCTCTACGATGCCGTCCTGAATTTCTGTTACTTCCGCTTCGAATAAGCGTTTTACCAACTCTGGATGAGTTCTAGAAACCGTAATACGGGGACCTTTGGTAGTATCCTTAACTTCTAAAACATATAATTTGATACGATCCGTAGGACGGAAAACTTCCCCTTTGACCTGTTCATTTTCAGTGAGTATCGCATCTACTTTACCTAGGTTTATACTTACGTTATTGCCAGAATAACGCTGTACAATACCAGTTACGATATCTCTCTCCTTCATACTGTACTGTTGATATAAAACTTTTCTCTCTTCTTCACGGATTTTTTGAACAACTACTTGCTTTGCCTTTTGAGCAGCGATACGTCCAAAATTCTTCGGTGTTACTTCCACATTAACCACATCGCCAATCTCATTTCTAGGATCTTTCACTTTGGCTTGCACTAAACTAATTTGTGTTACAGGATCCGTTACTTCGTCCACTACTTCCTTCTGTGCATAAACACTTACTTCTCCTGTTACCCGATCTATATTCACCTTTATATTATCTGCTCTGCCAAAATTGTTTTTACAGGCTGCAACCAATGAGTTTTCCAATGCCTCTAGTAAAATCTCCTTGCTGATATCCTTTTCCTTCTCAATTTGGTTCAAAGCTTCAATTAGTTCCCTGTTCGCATCCATTTTCTTTTTCATATCCTCCTTAAACACATTCTATTAAAAATCAAATGTTAATCTCACCATTGCAGCATCTGCTCTAGGAATCACAAGCTCTGTCTGATCCTCGAGTTCTATGGTTAGTGTATTTCCATCAAAAGCCTTAAGCACTCCGACATACTCTTTCTTCTTATTTAAATGTTTATATAATTTGATTTCTATTTCTTCCCCTATGCTCTTCTCAAAATGTTTATCTCTTTTTAATTGTCTACCAAGTCCTGGGGAACTCACTTCTAAAATGTAGGAATCCGGAATAAAATCATGTTCATCCAACAAATCACTGAGTGCTCTGCTTACCAATTCACAGTCCTCCACTGTGATTCCAGCTTCTTTATCAATGTAAGCCCTTAAATACCATGTACTACCCTCTTTTACATACTCAACGTCATATAGTTCAAAGCCGTTGGAGGTTAAAATTGGTTCTAGTAATTTTGCTGTTTTATTTTCGTATTCTTCACGTTTCGTCATTTCATCCCTACTCTCTTAGATTTTTATACGATTACTATTATTGTTCTAATTCCTAATAAGGTTATTCTAAATGCAAAGAATAAGAGTGGACTTTCGTCCACTCCCAATTAGTCTTATCTTTTAGCACAATTGTTATTATATCAAATTCAACCAAAAATTGCAAGGGCTAAATTAATCAAAGAAAGCATAACGACTGTATCCTCTTAATTGAAAAGTTATATCTATGTTCTAATCTATATCAGAGTTAAGAGTCGCTGCAACATGGCTCTCTGATAAATATGTAACACAATGC